>CAXTDO010000323.1:0-6928 GCA_964242315.1 uncultured Flavihumibacter sp. | reverse complement strand
GGATTGGCGGAGAACGTCGTCGATCCAGGTTTTGTCGCCCACCTTATCTTCCTGGTACCGATCACCTGGATCGATCTCTAGCCGAATATGGGTTTCATCGCGACGATATTACAGATGTGCTGTTAACACACCTTCACTTCGATCATTGCGGTGGAAGTATTATAAAACAAGGTGATCATTTGGTACCGGCTTTTAAAAATGCAATATTCTGGAGTAACGAAGATCATTGGAAATGGGCTACCGAACCTAATGAGAGGGAAAAAGCTTCCTTCCTGAAAGAAAACATCAATCCTATAAAAGAAAGCGGCCAGCTACAAATGATTGAAACTACAGAAGGCGTTTCATTTGGCAACGATATTATCATACGTTTTGCTTATGGCCATACAGACGCCATGATGCTGCCACAGATGAATTATAAAGGAAAGCAAATTATATTTATGGCCGATCTTTTACCTTCTACCGGTCACATCCCTATTCCTTATATTATGGCTTATGATACCAGGCCATTAAAATCAATGAAAGAGAAAAAAGATTTCCTGCAGGAGGCAGTTAATAAAGATTATATCCTGTTCTTTGAACATGATCCTATAAATGAATGCTGTACGTTACAGATAACGGAAAAAGGCATCAGGCATAAAGATGTTTTTCAATTAAAAGATATCAGTGAATGATTGCCGGCTCACCGCGAACTGATCTGTGAACTTAAGGGATAGCGCAGGTTTTTATAGTCCATCATGTCAACTTTAATGCTGCCTACGCTTATCGGACTTTCCACGCGCAACGGAATGTGATTGCCATCATCGCTTACCCATACAGTCATTTTTTCTCCGCCTTCAAATACATTGCCCTTTAGAAGCAGCGGCTTGAATTTAATGGCATTGAACTTACCTTTTTTTGTTTTAACAGTTTCTTTACCCAGGTACCGGATATATAAGTTGAACACTTCATTGCCAAGATACATTGAAAAAGGAATTTTGTCATCAACCTTGTATTTATTAAAATCTATATTGCGTGCGTAATACAGGCTGCTCATTACATCCTGTATGCAATTAGGCACTTTGATAGTGCCTTCGGTACTGACAGCGGTATTGGTTGTTTGATTAAAGGTTACATTCTCATATTTTTTATAGCCGCCTTCATAAATGTTCCTGATAAATCTTAAAGGCTGTAAGGTAGCGGTATCTATAAATGACTCGTATTTATCACGAACCTTAAAAAAGCTATCATAAAAACCAAAGGTCTTGCCATCTGCGGTTATATGATAAACGGGCCTGTTGTTCATATGTTCAAGGTTGATGTTGAACACCGCTTCCCCGGCTGAAACATAAATACCCAGTGCATAAAATACTTTAAAAGTGATCGTTTCACCGGAGAGAAAGGTGTTATTGCGAAGGCCGCAAAAATCATCACCTGCATTAAGACGTGATGAAAGCAACAATAAAAGCAGGATACTCAAAAGTGTATGCCTCATTTATTTTTAAATATTTTGATTCTGAAAATTAATATACTTCCCAGCAATGAAGGAATAACAAGATTTATAAACCATATTCCCAAAGATGCCGTAATTATTCCAACGTTGTTCGTACAAAATAATCCAAACAACTCTATGCTTATTGTACCTCTTATGCCAATCTCCGCTAACGCAATGGTTGGCACTACGGCCAAAATTAAAAATATCACGCTAATGAGCCAAAAAGCCTGCCACACTGAAACATCTACCTGCATGAGATGGATCAACAGTACATATTGAATTATAAATACACAATAACGAAAAAACGACAAACTCAATACGCGTAACAAAACGCCAAAACGAAGGTCCTCCAAAATTTCGATATGAGTAGCTAACTTATTAAAGGCCGGTATTTTATCTATAAGCTTAATCAGCCAGCCTAACCGAAAATATACTATCAAACCCAATACTGCAACTGCAGCTATAATATTTAAGACAACTTTTATCCATAATCCATATTTTCCGGCCCCTGCAATAGCCGCTGCTGAGCCTGAAATATTTAACAAAAAGATCAATCCTCCACAACCAACAATCAGGGTTATTAGAAATTGACTCATACTTCCTACTATCGTTAAGGAAACGCCTCTTATACGATTTCCTTCACGAAGGTATAAAACACGCCCGCCATATTCACCTATCCGGTTTGGAGTGTTCATTGCAAACGCTACACCGGTAACAGTTGCTTTAAACGCTTTAAACCAACTGATGTTTTCCAGACCTTTAAGCAACACCTGCCATTTTCTGGCTTCAATTCCCCAATTAACCAGCATTAAAAATAACATCACCCAAAACATCCAGCCTTGTTGCCCTTTCAATGCAAATTTTATTTTAGCAACCGACAGGTGAAGGTCTGGCTGATTTTTAATTTGATGATAGATGGAAAGTGATAACCAAACAAACAATATCGGTCCGAGGAAGTAATTGAAGAAGATTTTGATATTTTTGTTCAGGCGCAGCATTTGCTCGTTCAAAAATACCTCCTCTTTGCAAAAGGCATCAAAAATTATTTTAGGAATTGATCCGGGTACGCTTGCTATGGGTTATGGGATTATTGAGATCAGGGATAATAAGATTATTTTACTGGAGATGAATGTATTAAAACTCAGCTCCAAAAAAGATGCTTATGAAAGATTGGAAATGATCCATAACAGGGTTGCAGATCTGATAAAAAAATTCAAACCTACTACGTTTGCAATTGAAGCTCCTTTTTTTGGGAAGAATGTTCAAAGCATGCTGAAGTTAGGAAGGGCGCAAGGTGTAGCTATTGCGGCAGCCATGCAGGCCTCTATACCTGTTACTGAATATTCTCCAAAAAAGGTAAAGCAATCCATTACAGGAAATGGAAATGCAGATAAAGAGCAGGTATGGAAAATGTTACAGCGCCTTACGGTCACTAATGAAAAAGTTAAAGGCTTTGATGCATCCGACGCTTTAGCTGTGGCCGTATGCCACCACTTTCAAACCGGTACAACAATCATTGCCGGTTCCGCCAAGATGAAAGGCTGGAATGACTTCCTTTCAAAAAATCCGGGTAGAATTGTATGAATAGCTATCAGCCGTCAGCTATCAGGAGGAAATCGTATTATTTTTTGATCTGCTGATAGCTGACGGCTGATAGCAAAATATCAAATTGAATGACAGTTTACTGCAACCCGCTTTTTATTGTGTTTTGTATCTGCACAAATTCTTCCCTGGAAAACTTAAGCTTAGGGCGGTTGAAATTCATGTCATCAGCCGAGTTGATAGGTATTAAATGCATGTGTGCATGAGGTACTTCAAGTCCTATAACCGAGATGCCACAGCGGTTGCAGTCGAAGCTTCTTTCAATAGACCTGGCGATGGGCTTGGCAAATACCAGCATTTCGCTTAAATAGTCATCAGAAAGATCAAAGATCTTATCCGTTTCAGTTTTAGGCACTACCAGCGTATGGCCTTTAACCAACGGCATAATATCAAGGAAAGCCACAAACTTTTCGTTCTCGGCAATTTTGTAGGAGGGTATTTGTCCTGCAATAATTTTTGAAAAGATAGTCATCAGTAGCGTTGTTATTGTTCAGCAATCCAATTAGCTATCAGCCCATCTATGCCTGCTATGTTTTCACCTCATACCTCATCCTCATACCTCATACCTGAAAGCTTACAATGTAATATTTTCAACCTTGAATTTCAGTTTGCCGTTAGGGGCTACCACTTCGGCAACCTCTCCTACATGTTTGCCGAATAAGCCCTTTCCGATAGGCGAGGTAACAGAAATTTTGCCTGATTTAAGATCGGCTTCTTTTTCCCCTACTACCTGGTATGTGACAGACTTTTTTGTAGCCATATTAGTGATAGTAACTCTCGACAACAAGCTTACTTTGCTTGTATCTATATCTTTAGCATCCAGTATGCGTACATTGGAAAGCACCCCTTCCATCTGTTGAATTTTTGCTTCCAGCATACCCTGGGCTTCTTTTGCTGCGTCGTATTCAGCATTTTCTTTTAAATCACCTTTTTCCCTTGCTTCAGCAATTGCCCTCGATGCTGCGGGACGTTCCACTGATTTCATTCGATGCAGATCAACCTTCATTTGCTCAAACGCTTCTTTGGAAACGTAATTATAATCACTCATAATCCCTCCTTTTAATTTTGTCAAAGGTTCAGTTACCTTTGGGTAGTAGAAAAAAAATACAACGCCTCAGATAAACCAAAGCGTTGCATATATGCAAATATAAAAAATATTTATAAACCGTGAAAGATTAATACCGGTGAACGGTTATCAGTGATCTGCCGTTGCAAATATTAATTCTTTAATTACCATTAAATGCCTTAATGATGAACATAAATAAGGAATTGTATTTTGATATAGTGTCTGACGAATGGGCCGGTGGTTTATATCGCCTTACAACGGAGGCTGGTCAAACAAGCTTTTATTATCATTATAGTCTTTCTGATCTTGATGATGATAATAATAAAACCATCGTTTCAGAAACCAACTATCCTGACTTTGCAGCGTTCTGGAAACAGCTTACATCGAATAACCGCTGGTTTACTTTTCATCCATTGTACATTCATCCCGAACAAAGGCACCTGGTTAAAGAGGCACTTACCAAAGTTAACTGGCAATTGGTTGCTGACGAAAAATGGCGAGAGATGTACAGACGTCAGTGGAATAAAGTATTGAACAACCCGGTGGAGTATTACAAGCCTTTGAGTCCTTAGAGTTTTTTAACCGCAGAGGGCGCAGAGGAAACCCTCTGTGCCCTCTGTGTTTCCTCCTCTGTGACCTCTGTGGTTAAAAAAAACTCTTAAATCTTCAGCTTCTCCAAAATCACTTTCGCCATCTTATAAAACGCCTCATGTGTATAGCCTGCGATATGTGGGGTAATGATAACATTTGGCTGGGCCAGCAACCAGTCAAGCTGCTCTTTTTCAGTAGCAGTGTAGGTTTCCAGCTTTTCATTCTCTAACACATCAAGTCCGGCGCCGGCAATTTTGCCACTCTCCAAAGCCCTGATAACAGCAGCGGTATCGTGCACCTTTCCCCTGCATGCATTAAAGAAATAAGGCTTTTGCTGCAAGCCATTAAAAAACTCATCATTGGCCATATGAAAAGTTTCATCCGTAAGCGGCACATGAAAACTGATCACATCGGCATAACGCTGGATCTGTTCCAAATTTACTTCTTTAATATTCAAGCGTCCGAAATCAAAAACGTATTTATCATATGCCAGCACGGTAACATCAAAAGATGCGAGCACCTTTGCAAATGCCCTGCCTGCGTTTCCAAAGCCAATGATGCCAACCGATTTACCGGTAAGTTCGGTTCCCCTGTTGGCCTCCCGTATCCACTTGCCTTCTTTTATTTCGGCATGGCTGGCAGAGATCTTATTCATCAGGTTGAGCAGCATCCCCAACACATGCTCGGCAACAGCGTTACGGTTTCCTTCAGGACTGCTGACACAGGTTATACCCTTACTTTCGGCATAAGGAACGTCAATCAATTCCATACCGCTTCCCAGCCTTCCGATCCATTTCAACTGTGGGGCCTTGTCTAATATGTTTTTATCTATCTTAAGTCTGGTAGTGACTATTAACCCATCCATATCAACAATGGCATGTTGCAACTCATCGTAAGTGATCTGAGGTAAATACACCACTTCGTAACCTTTGTTGATTAGTTCTTCCTGCAGGTATCCATGCACCTTTGCAGTGATGATAGCTTTTTTTCCCATGTTATGTGTTGCGCTTGTTTCTTTGAAAGGTGAATTTAAATCATTTTAAATGTCAGCGCGGCAAATTCACCGATACTTAGCTGCTCTGCACGCCTGGTAAAAATCTCTTCCTGCAAAGTTTCTGCCGTGAATAAACTTTTTACACCGTTACGTAACATCTTCCGGCGTTGATTAAACGCAGTTTTGACCAGTACAAAAAATGCCCTTTCACTTTTCATATCATGCCTGTGCAACAAAGGTTTTAAACGAATGACTGCACTTTTTACATTAGGTGGTGGATTGAAACAGTTCTCATGTACTTCAAAAAGATATTCCACTTTAAAAAAAGCCTGAACCAACACACTCAGTACGCCATAAACCTTATTACCCTCCTTCGACGCAACCCGTTGTGCCACTTCTTTCTGAAACATCCCGATCATACATTCCACGTCATCTTTCCAGTCAAGCACTTTAAAAAGAATTTGGGTGGAGATATTATAAGGAAAGTTGCCTACAATTGTAAAGGCTGCCTCAAAGGGCCTTTCAATATCCAGAAAACTTTTATGAACTATTTTGTTGTTGATCTCCGGATATTTTTTCAGCAGGTATTGTATCTTTTCATGATCCAGCTCTACTGCCTGAAAATTTATATCTTTTATCTCCAGCAGGTATTTTGTCAGCGCTCCGCCACCGGGGCCCACTTCTATCAGGTTTTGAAATTTGTTTTGCTGCAGCGCGGTAACGATTTTCTGACAAATACCTTCATCTATCAAAAAATGCTGGCCTAATGATTTTTTTAACGTGTACATGTACTGCAAAAATACTGTTTACCGGCAAGCAGCAGCTTTTTTTAAGAAGGAGTGCTTATGAGGCAAAGGTAACAATGAGTGTTGTCAGGAGCGGGTCCAGCAAGGCCAATGTTATTAAGTGAAGGTTTTAAGTCACGGGTTTCAGGTTCCCCTCCTTTTCAAGGAGGGGACGTTCGAAAACGATGCGAAGCACGTTTTTGAACGGGGGTGGTTACCACGCTGTAACTGATTAGACTGGTCGCCCGAGTGCGTTGCACGCGGGTTGCCGACTACTCACAGCGTGGCAACCACCCCCGGTGCGTCAGGTGCTTCGCATCCTTCCGCACCGTCCCCTCCTTGAAAAGGAGGGGAACCGTTACACGTTCATCAGTCCTTAAGGTCTCATGTATGAGTTAGGTAACTAGATAAAAAAAGTT
>CAXTDO010000322.1:0-6937 GCA_964242315.1 uncultured Flavihumibacter sp. | reverse complement strand
GACTAACAAACACAAGAATTGAAATCAGCGTTCAGTAACAAGTTAAAGGTCATTCTTCTTATCAATCATGTCCGAGAAATAGCGCTTATGTTTCTATTATTATAAAGAGATGAGTGAAACCAAAATAAATATTACCTGAACATACGTTCGGGAAATAAGAAAGGCTCGATTTTTAGTAAAGATTTTTTTCCTGGCAATTATCGGAAGCCAACAATAAATTAAAGCAGGTATGCCTGAACTTTAAGGGATAGTTCTATATGAACATATGATCCGGCAGACATTTTCAACCGGATTTTTAGTCGTTAATGCCAGACTCACATTAGTTCATAATCTGGTATTTTAGATGGCGCTGCCATCACTAAGATGTCCATTTAATGAACTAGTTCAAAATCAAAGTATTAAGTAGACTCATCATGAGTCTTTTTAAAATTTAGTTGACTCATGAATTACTCACGTTTCATTTAACCTTTTTTGATATAATTAATGAGGTCACAGAAAAAAGAAAAGCCTACAAATTAATGATTTGTAGGCTTTTAATTAAATTTAATATTCTTATCAGCGGAGAGAGAGGGATTCGAACCCTCGGTACAGTTTAACCCGTACGACGGTTTAGCAAACCGTTCCTTTCGGCCACTCAGGCATCTCTCCGGTTCTACAAGTGATAAACCTTGTCTGAAGGGACGCAAAAGTAGATATTATTGTAATACACTCAAAAAGTGTTTATAATTACATCAATGCATAAAAATAACCAGCGTTTTTTCGCTCATAAAAATTCCGGTAATAATCCATCCATATTTATTACCTTTGCCCACTTTAAAATCATGCCGTAACATGATGACAAGCCTGGTACCGTAAGATCAGGTTTGCATGGAACTTTTGTAATCTCCCGCCGTTCCCGGTTTGTTTCATGTGGCCCGAAATTTTAAAATAAGCCGACGCATGTGATAGCAGTCTATTACCGGTTAAACCATTTTTCTTTTATATAAAATACAGTTACTTATTTTTTATCGGGTTAGCCCATTATTAAATATGTAACGAATAAACATTTATGAAACTTTCTCAGTTCAAGTTTGATTTGCCTTTAAACCTTATCGCACAAAATCCGGCCAAAAAAAGGGAAGATAGCCGGATGATGGTAGTAAACCGCGCAACCGGCCAGATGGATAACAAACACTTTCGAGACATCCAGGAATATTTTGATGATAAAGATGTTTTCGTTGTCAATAATACCAAGGTTTTTCCTGCCCGCATGTACGGAAGAAAAGAAAAAACAGGCGCTAAAATCGAAGTATTTCTTTTGCGTGAACTGAATAAACCTAACCGCTTGTGGGACGTAATCGTAGACCCGGCCAGAAAAATTCGCGTTGGCAATAAATTATACTTCGGCGACAGCGATGAACTGGTTGCAGAAGTAATTGACAATACCACCAGCCGTGGACGTACTATCCGTTTCTTATGGGATGGCACCGACGAAGAATTTCGCCAGATGCTGGAACTGTTGGGCGAAACACCTCTTCCAAAATATATCAAAAGAAAACCCGACGAAGAAGATAAAGAACGCTTTCAGACAGTGTATGCTAAACATGAAGGCGCTGTAGCCGCTCCAACCGCCGGATTGCACTTCAGCCGTGAACTGATTAAACGCCTTGAAATAAAAGGGATCCGCTTTGCAGAAGTAACACTCCATACAGGACTGGGCACCTTTCGCCCTATTGAAGTAGAAGACCTTAGCAAACATAAAATGGACGCTGAATATTACCGCATCGAAGAACATGACTGCAAAATTGTGAACAAAGCTAAACTCGATGGTAAAAGGATATGCTCTATCGGCACTACTACCATGAGAGCTATCGAATCTTCTTTTACTGCAGAAAAATTACTAAAACCATCAGAGGGCTGGACTAACCATTTTATTCATCCTCCATATAAATTTAATATTGCCGATTCACTGGTAACCAATTTTCATTTGCCAAAAACCAGCCTGTTAATCATGACATGTGCTTTTGCAGGTTACGATTTGGCAATGGAAGTGTATAAGAAAGCCATTAAAGATAAATACCGTTTCTTTAGCTATGGTGATGCCATGCTGATTGTATAACAAGGTATGAGGTATAAGGTGAGAACATACTACAATAGCGTTGTTGCAAGTTTTGAGAATTTTTATCCTATTCACACCTTAATCGTTTCCATCAACGGTTCAGACATACTTCTTGCCTGTAAAATTGCTACTAATGAAAAAACTGTTTTTCCTGCTTAGTTTCCAAATTGTTACTGCTGTGATATACTCCCAGGAAGTTTTTCCCCTTTACCCGGAGGGTATACCTGATTCAAAAACAACAAAAGATCAGGAAGTAACTACGATCCGGGATGCCAAACATTTAAATATCAGCAGAGTCTCCAGACCTGCTTTAACTGTATTTCTTGCTCCAAAGGAAAATGCAAACGGCACTGCAGTGATTATTTGTCCGGGTGGTGGTTATGTAAATTTGGCTGCCGGACATGAAGGTGTTGAGGTTGCCAAATCATTTAATGAAATGGGCATCACTGCTTTTGTACTGAAGTACCGCATTCCCAATGATACTACCATGGTCAATAAAGAGATCGGGCCTTTACAGGATGCACAGCGTGCCATACAGATCGTTCGTCAGCGTGCAAAGGAATGGCACATAGACCCGGCGCGCATAGGCATTATGGGCTTTTCTGCGGGAGGCCATCTTGCATCTACTGCAGGCACTCATTTTTCAAAAGCAGTAATTGACAACAAGGATAATATAAATTTAAGGCCCGACTTTTTAATCCTTCTTTATCCGGTAATAAGCTTTACCGATAGTTTAGCGCATATGGGTTCACGTAACCAGCTTATCGGTAAAAATCCTTCTGCAGATAAAATTACAGAATATTCCAATGAACTTCAGGTAACCGCCCAAACACCGCCGGCATTTCTCGTTCATGCAGGTGACGACAAAACTGTAAAAGTTCAAAACAGCATTGATTTTTACCTCGCCCTTCAAAAAAATAAAGTACCCGCCGAAATGCACATCTATCCCAAAGGCGGACATGGCTTCGGCATGGACAACAATACTACTACTGATAAATGGATGGAAAGGCTGAAGAACTGGCTGGATATGAACGGATGGCTGAGGAAGCAGGTATGAGGTATGAGGTTTTGACAAACAATTTAGTATAATTGCTGTATACATTCAACTTTATTTAAGCATCTGTTTTTAACTGATTACCTCATACCTCACACCTGATCATTCCAGTCCAAAGAGGCCCTTGTTCAGTAACTGCAGGGTTTGAGTTTTATGCTCGGAAGCGATTAGTAAAGATATATTATGCCGGCTTCCTCCATAGCTTACCATGCGAACCGGTATGGGAGTCAACGCTTCAAACAATTTGTTGAGCACATGCTGAGTTTGGGATATCTCGTTTCCAACGATTGAAACAATGGTTTGATTTTCGTCTACTTCAACGGTACCCAAAGAATCCAGTTCTTTGATCACCGCCTTTAAATGAGTAGCGTTGTCTATTGTTAATGAAACAGCTACCTCGGAGGTAGTGATCATATCTATAGGTGTTCGGTATTTTTCAAAAACCTCGAATATCTTTCTCATGAAGCCATAAGCCAGTAACATGCGGCTGCTTTTGATCTTTATGGCAATGATTCCATCTTTAGCAGCAATGGCTTTTACTCCCACACTTCCTGCTTCTCTTACTATCAGTGTGCCCTTTGCTTCGGGGTCCATAGTATTTAATAACTTCACGGGGATGTTATACAATTGTGCAGGCCAGATAGAAGCAGGATGCAATATTTTAGCACCAAAATAAGCAAGCTCCGCCGCTTCTTCAAAACTCAACTGATCAATGGCAATGGTTTTTTTAACAACACGCGGATCATTATTATGCATTCCATTGATGTCGGTCCAGATTTCACAAACACTTGCATTGATTGCAGCGGCAATTAAAGAAGCACTGTAATCACTTCCACCGCGTTTAAGGTTATCTACTTCTCCCCTTGCATTGCGACTGATATAACCCTGCGTAATAAATAATTTTTTATCGGTATGCTGTTGTAGTAGCTGGCTTAATTTAACTTTTATGCTCCCTATCTGCGGTTCATCATATGCATCAATGGTCATAAAATCCAGCGCAGGTAACAGCACGTGATCTACTCCGAGTTCATACAGGTATATACTGAAAAGCTTGGTGCTCAGCAATTCTCCCTGTGCCAGTATATCTTTATTTAAAGCTTCATTAAACGAAATTTTAAGGATGATATTAAGAAATTCGAAGTGCTCATTCATCAGGTATTTTGCCTTTTGTACAGCATCATCATTTGAAAGCAGGCTTTTTATGAAAGAGTCGTAATGACCGGCAAGTTTTTCGATTTGTTGCCTGGCAATTTCACGTTCTCCTTTACTCATAGATTCGCCGATTGCTACCAGCGCATTGGTGGTGCCGCTCAATGCACTTAATACTACAATCTTAGCCTCATCGTCGCTCGTGATCAGTTGCGCTACCTGGTGCATTCTTTCCGGCTTGCCTACTGAAGTACCGCCAAACTTCATAACTTTCATAGCTGCTAAAAATTTAAGAGGTGCAAAGATAATGCGGCAGGGGAAAGCGCAAAGTTTAAAGTTTATCCTAGTTTTTTAACCGCAGAGAGCACAGAGGAGGAAACGCAGAGAGCGCAGAGAAAATCCTCTACGCTCTCTGCGGTTAAAAAATTACTTGAAACTTCTCTCCTATAATCTCCAGATCCTTCACCACCGATTCCAGTAAAGGAATACCATTTTGAAGACGTTCGGCTTCCATCGCTCTCTCCGGATCACCTGGAATAATTACCCTGTCGCGTCCGGCAACAGGAGTAGCACTTTTAAACCTGCGTATCCATTGATCCATATGTTTCTTGAAATCAGCAGCAGGTCTGAAAGCATCTATGCGCATCGCTCCAAAAAAGTGACCGATCCCCTTCCCCGGCAGGTTCTCTGCTACCGGTAGAAAACTAACAAATGGGGGCACCCAGGGCCCGTAATTAGCACCGCTTAACACGGCAGAAAATATATCTACCACAGCTCCCAGAGCGTAACCTTTATGACTCCCGCGTTCCGGATCACCCCCTAGTGGCAACAAAGCTCCGCCACGTTTGAGTTCGTGCGGATCATTTGAGCTCTTTCCATCCTTATCCTGTATCCAGCCGGAAGGTGCTTCAAGACTTTTACGTTGAAGTATCTCCAGTTTTCCATTAGCTGCGGTGGTAGTAGCCATGTCTGCTACAAATGCGGATTCTTCGCCGGCCGGAACTACTACGCAGATAGGGTTTGTTCCCAATAAACGTTCCGTTGAAAAAGTAGGAGCAACAAGCGGACTGGCATTGGTCATAACTATCCCGATCATGTCGTGTTCCAGAGCCATCATGGCATGATATCCGGCAATGCCAAAGTGATTTGAATGCTGAACACTTACCCAACCCGTTCCAACATTCTTCGCTTTATCGATAGCTACCTGCATGGAAAAAGGCGCTACTACCAATCCCAATCCGCCGTCACCATTTACTACGGCCGTAGAGGGTGTTTCATATATTATTTTTACATCAGGATTTGCCTTAATACGCCCGGCTTCCCACAAACGGATGTAACCGCTTAGCCTGGCTACTCCATGTGAATCAATCCCCCGAAGATCCGCAGACAGTAGTGCCTTCGAAGCCGTTTCAGCATCGTTTCCACTGCACCCGATCTTAATAAATATTTCTTGAACGAAACTAAGGAGCTTGTTATAAGAAAATACCTTGATCAATGATTAATTATTAATGATTAATTTTTTGTGGCTAATCGTTAAAAAGTTATTAATAATTATCACACCACCTTCATCGCAACGGGATCCCAATTAATGGTTTTTCTGGAGAAATAGCTATCATTACAAGCCAGGCAGGGCCCCGCAGCGCGGAAACCAAAAACAGCATCTTCTACTACTTTTTTACTGCCGCGAACTGCTTCAATAAAATTTATATGATGATCGAGGTGATCATTGTAACCGGCGGGTGCTTTATACGAAATGTCAGGGATCTTTGCTGCTTTTCTTTCATCAGCCGCATATCTCATATCATATTGTTCTTTGTATTCTTTTTGAATGGCTTCAGGAAAAGTATTGTAAGTATCCCATCCCCCATAACCAGGAGCTTTGGGCAATTTTTCCTGACTGATTACAAAACTGTTTCCGTTCATGTCTATCACCCCTTCGGATCCAATTAATTTGGTAACTCCTTTGTCTCCCAGCCCGCTGGCAAAGTTTACACGCAGCATCACCTGAAAGGCGGGATGTTCCTTGGTTTCAGCATATTCCATCACCCCTACCATAACATCCGGCACATCGCGCCCATCTTTCCAGAATGTGAGGGCGCCGGTGGTAAATATCCTTACAGGTCCATAAGAACCTGTTATAAAGTGGATGCCGCTGATCAGGTGTACAAACAGGTCGCCGGGAACACCGGTTCCATAATCTCTGTAATTTCGCCACCTGAAAAAACGGTTAGGGTCCCATGATTTTTTAGGGGCATAACCCTGGTAATTTTCCCAGTCTACCGTTTTAGGGGAAGCGTCTGGTGGAATAGAGTATTGCCAGGCTCCTAAGGCACTATGCCTGTCGAAACTGGCTTCAATACAATTAAGCTGACCAATTACACCTGCGTGGTATTGCTTTTTAGCTTCCAAAAAAGCGATGCTGCTTACCCGCTGGCTTCCTACCTGAAACACCGCCTTGGTTTCTTTTTGCGTATTAATTACGGCTAATCCCTGTGATAGCTTATGAACCATGGGCTTTTCACAATAAACAGCTTTGCCTTTTTTCATCGCTTCTATGGATATCCTGTCATGCCAGTGATCAGAAGTTGCAATAATTACGGCATCAATGTCTTTTCTGTCGAGGATCTCCTTGTAAT
>CAXTDO010000321.1:0-6949 GCA_964242315.1 uncultured Flavihumibacter sp. | reverse complement strand
TTTATTATCATCACCAAGGTTTTTTTAAAGTTACATATAAGAAATACTAAACAATATTATTTAAGCAAAATCTTCCTTCCCGTTAATCAGGTCAATAAACTCCTGTTCGTTTATGATGCGGATTGTTTGAATTTTTTTTGCCTTCTCTAATTTGGAGCCGGCGTCTTCACCTACTACCAGGTAATTTAATTTGCTACTAACGCTGCCGAGTATGCTGCCGCCCTTTTGTTCTACCATCTCCTCTGCCTCGGTTCGTTTGAGTTGGGTAAGGGTTCCCGTAAACAAAAAGTTTAATCCTGAAAAATCGGTTGCGGTAATCGTTTGTTTTTTTTGATTGGCCAGGTTAACACCCAATAGCTCTAATTTTTGCAGTACCTGTATGTTGTCTTTATTATTGAAAAACTCGTATACACTTGTTGCAACTTTTACACCTACATCTTCTAAAGTTTGTAATTGCTCCAGCGAATAGTCTTTAAAATCAAGCAGGTGTGTTACTACATTGGCGAGGGTTTTGGCAGTGTTTTCGCCAACATAACGGATTCCTAATCCGAAAATCAGGCGATGCAGGGGTTGCGACCTGGAACTTTCAATGGCTGCCTGCAGATTGATGATAGATTTTTGGCCAAAGCCTTCCAGCTCTTTGAGCTTGTCAAAATCGAAAGTATAAATGGAAGGTATGTCTTTCAGAAGCCCCAGTTCAAAGAACTTATGAACGTTGGCTTCACCCAAACTTTTTATATCCATGGCATCTTTACTAACAAAATGAATCATCCGCTCTACCACCTGCGCTTTGCAATTAACATTGATACATCGCCACACTGCTTCTCCTTCAGGTTTAAAGAGCGCATCGCCGCAAACCGGGCAATTGACCGGAAAAATGATGTCTTTTTCTTCACCGGTACGAAGTTCTGCAAGTGCCTTTACAATATAAGGTATCACGTCTCCGGCGCGTTCCACCAGCACGGTGTCGCCAATTTTAAGGTCTTTCTCTCTTACAACATCTTCGTTAAAGAGCGATATGGAAGTAACGGTAACACCACCCACTGCTACGGGATCAATTTTTGCCACCGGGGTGATAGATCCCGTTCTGCCTACCTGGTATTCTATCTTCCTTAGTATGCTGCTTGCCTGTCGCGCTTTAAATTTATATGCAATGGCCCAGCGGGGATGATGGGTGGTCATCCCCAGCTTTTCCTGCAACAGGATATCGTTTACTTTAACTACCAGTCCGTCAATCTCGTAAGGCATGTCATCACGCTCCGCTTCAAACTCAGGACAGTGTTTGATGACGGCTTCGATACCTTTTAATACCTGCAATTCTTTTTTAGGACTTCTGAAACCAAGGTCCCATAACATTCTCAATGTTCCCGAGTGACTGGCAAGTGCAGGATGTAAGGAAGCAGGTGTAAAGTTTTTGGATGCAAGTTTACCGTCAACGGACATGCGTTTTCCGTCGCTGGTGGTATAATAGCTCACATGATAAAAAAAAGCTTCCAGGTTTCTTCTTTTCACTTCATTGGGGTCTTTGATCCTTAGCGAGCCTGAAGCCGCATTACGTGGATTGGCAAAAGGCGGAAGGTTTTGTGCTGCCAGTTGTTCGTTTTGCTTTTTGAAGCTGTTCTTATTCATCAATACCTCTCCACGAATTTCTATCTGGTATATGCCGTATTCAGAAAATTTTGCGCCGAGCGGAACGGAGCGGATCTGCCTGATGTTAGTGGTAATCTGATCTCCTTCAACGCCGTTGCCCCTGGTTGCCGCTCTAACAAGCTGATCATTCTCATAAATAACAGAGATGCTTGCGCCATCGAATTTTGGTTCGGCGCAGTATTCCAGTTCAGCGATATGACTTAACTCCCTGCATTTTCTATCCCAGTCCAGCAGGTCTGCTGCGTTGTAGGAGTTTTGTAATGAAAGCATCGGAACAAGATGCGATACTGTCGGGAAATCTTTGGTCAGGCCTTTGGCAACACGCTGGGTGGGAGAAGCAGGCATTATCAGTTCGGGATGTTCAGTTTCGATACGTTCCAGCATTTTAAAAAGCTGATCGTATTCGAAGTCTGCTATCAGCGGTTCATCCATTATGTAATAGCGGTACTCATGGAACCGCAGCACTTCCCGCAGCAGGTCGATATCGGCGATGCCTACCTGACTGCCTTTTTTAAGAAGTGATTTTGACGATTGCTGAAGTGTTTTGGTTTGATCAGTGGAATACATGTTTTGAGGTATGGGGTATGAGGTATGGGGGTATGAGGTTGTTCAATTACTCTACCTGCCAGAAAAAGATTTTAAAAATAAAACTAAATAAATTTACTTTTAGTACGTAATTATATATTGAACACCAGCACTTATACCATATGATCTAGCAAACTTTCACCTCATACCCCATACCTCATACCTCATACCTCACATCAAACTTGCCCACATGAAACATTCCACCGCTACGGTTGGGTTTGCAAAACTTCCCAAAGTAAATAACATTAATACAGGTTTGGAAAAGCTGGAAGATCATGTACGGATCGCTATTTCCGTTGACTGTGTAATATTTGGTTTTGATGAAAATGAGCTGAAGGTGTTGCTGATTAAAAGCGATCTTAAGAAATATGAAGGCCAATGGTCATTGCTGGGAGACCTGGTAAGCAGTACGGAAGATGTTGACCAGGCAGCCTACCGTATACTTTGTGAAAGAACGGGTATGGATGATGTGTACCTGGAGCAGGTGAGAACTTTTGGACGCGTAGACCGTCACCCCGCTGCCAGGGTGGTTACCGTTGTTTATTGCTCCCTTATTAACGTGCAACAGCATACCCTGGGTATAACCGATAACCAATTAACCTGGCAAAAGATAAGCGCCATAATAGAAATGGCTTTCGACCATAAACAGATTCTGGATGTGTGCTACTCCTGGCTTCAGAAACGTATCCAGGAACATCCGTTAGGCTTCAGCCTGCTGCCTAAAAAATTCTCCCTTCGGGAGTTACAAAACCTTTATGAAGCTATCCTTGCTGCCAAGCTTGACAGGCGCAATTTCCGAAAGAAGTTTTTTTCTATGGATCTGCTGATAGATACCGGCGAATATGAAACAGATGTGCCACACCGGCCCGGTAAATTGTATAGGTTTAATTATGATAAGTATCATAAGAAAGAGCCGAGAAAATTGCTGGGAATAGATTTTTAATATTACAAACTAAGTATTTATAAATATTTGCACTTAAATGCAAAAAAGAAATTTTTGTAGATGCAGCATTATTAACTAATTATGTGCCTTTTATAAACCTTTTAACATTTTTGTGTGTTAAATAATTTTTAAGGAAGTTCTTCCAGTTGTATTGTTAAACAGAATCAAAAATTTGCTTTACATTCTTAAACGTTTGCGTATGTATATTAAAATTTTATCAAAAGTCATTTCTCTATCTCTTTTGTGTATGCTGTTTACACTTCCGCTTCTTGCTCAAAGAGTGGTAACCGGAAAAGTTACTGATTCTACAGGAACCGGCGGAGTAGCCGGGGCTTCTGTAACAGTAAGAGGGGGCAGAGGCGGCGTACAAACCAATGCAGATGGAAACTTCACTATTAACGTACCCGCAAATGCATCTACGCTTGTTATATCATCTGTAGGTTTTGACCAGCAGGAAGTTAATATAACAGGCAAAACATCCGTAACTGTTACCCTGGCTGCTGCTAATGCTGCGTTGAATGAAGTTGTAGTGGTAGGTTACGGTACTTCCCGTAAAAGGGATCTTACAGGGTCTGTAAGCTCGGTGCAGGCAAAAGATTTCAATCGGGGACAGATTAATTCGCCCCAACAATTGCTGCAGGGTAAAGTACCAGGGCTACAGATTACTAACAGTAGCGGACAGCCTGGAGGTATCACAATTGTTAAGATTAGGGGTAATAATTCCATTCGAGCAGGCAATACTCCCCTATATGTTGTTGATGGAGTACCACTGGATGGTCGTTCTCCACGTCCGGGTTTTAACGCCTCTGGTGTAGGACAAACCCCTGGTGGAGATCCGCTTACCTTTATTAATCCCTCAGAGGTTGCCTCTATAGATGTTTTGAAAGATGCATCTGCATCGGCAATTTACGGATCACGGGGAGCAAACGGGGTTATCTTAATTACTACAAAAAAAGGTGCTGTAGGTCCGGCTAAATTAGAAGCAGGTGCTTCCGTTGGTTTTAGTGACGTTATGAGAAAAGTGGACGTACTGGACGCATCAGGATATAGGGCAGCATTAAAACAATATAATGCGCCACTAACAGATTCCGGCGCAAGTGTAGATCCTTTCAAATCCATCATTCGTTCTTCCCTTACTCAGAATTACTCCCTGGCATTAAGTGGTGGAAGTGATAACGGCAGGTATAGGGCCTCTTTTTTTGCCAGTGATCAGGATGGTATTATTCTGAAATCTAACTTAAAAAAGTATGTAGCAAATTTTAACGGTCAATATAAATTTTTTGATAAAAGATTAAGTGTTGATTTCAGCGCTACTATGGCAAATATTGGCGAGCACATTGCTCCGATCTCTCAGGATGCAGGAAGTGCAGGAAACCTGATTTCCCTGGGACTTATATGGAATCCGACATTGTCATTATATAACAGGAATGGCACGTACAACCAAACAAATCCTAGTGGCCAGGTAAATCCTTTGGCGTTATCCGAAGCTTATAATGATATAACCAACATTACTACTATCCTGGGAAATTTTAATGCTGCCTATAAATTCACCCCATGGTTGGAATACCGGTTATTGTATGGTATTAATTATGGAACAGCCGATAGAAATGCTGAGTTACAGGGCTGGATAAGGGCAACTGGTGGAGATGCTCCAGGTAATGGTGTTGGAGCAGTATTAAATAATAAATTATTTTCACAAATAGTAACTCACACTCTTAATTTTAATAAGAGTATAGCAAAAGGATTAACACTTAACGCACTTGTCGGGTATGAATATTGGAAAACAAACTTTAATGGTACGGGATCTAGTGTGTTTGGTTTTGATTATAACCTTGATCAAACTAAGTTGATAAATATTCATTATTACGATAATATGCAAGATGGCAAAAAGGCTAATCTTAATACCTTTTCTTTTAAAGACCCGACTATTGAAATCCAAAGTTATTTTGCAAGGGCGGTGCTAAACTATCAGGATAAATATTTATTTACCGGAACATTCAGAGCAGATGGTTCCAGTAAGTTTGGAAGTAGCAATAAATATGCTTACTTCCCATCACTTGCTGTGGCATGGAACATTACTAACGAAAATTTCATGAAAGACCTGCCTTTATTTAATTCGTTGAAATTAAGAGCGGCATACGGAGAAACCGGTAATCAGGAATTCGCTGCAGATGCATCATTGGATGTGTACAGATATAATAGCAACGGTTCCAACAGTTTGGTACATCCAGGTAATCCTAAGTTGAAGTGGGAAACTGTAAAAGCTGTTGATATCGGACTTGATTTTGCTATATTAAAAGGTCGCGTTTATGGATCCATTGATTACTTTACCAAAAAAACTGATGCACCATTATTTTTAACGCCAATTTCGCAACCTATATCAAATTCGGCTGCTTCAGTTTTTGATAATTTACATGGTTCCAGTATCTCAAATAAAGGAGTGGAATTTGGCATAGGTGCTGATATAATCCAATCATCTAATTTTAATTGGAGTGTTAATGTCAATGCTACTTTCGTTAAGAACAAATTTATTTATCCACCTTCCGGTAACAGTCCTCTTCAAATTACAGGTGCTTTAAACGGCCAAGGTACAAGCGGTGCTTATTCACAAACGATTTCACACAATCAACCTATTGATGTATTCTACCTAAGTCAATTTAATGGCTATGATAAAGATGGAATAGGTATATATAACCCAACACCAGAATATGTAGGTGATCCTAATCCATCTACTTTTGTAGGCTTTACTACCGATTTAAATTATAAAAAACTAAGCTTGAATATCGGCACTCATGGTTCTTTCGGCAATAAAATCTACAATAATACTGCAATGAGTGTATTAAATATTTCAAACATCATTGGTGGTAGAAATATTGCTGCCGGAATTGTAAGTACAGTGGAGAATACGGCTAATGCTATTACTCCATCAACAAGGTTCCTTGAAAGCGGAAACTTTTTGAAAGTTGGCAACGTATCTTTAAGATATACATTCGGTAATGTAGGCAACACAATTAAAGGATTGAGCATTTATACCAGTGTAAATAATCTGTTTGTTATCTCTAAGTATAAAGGCTTTGATCCGGAAGTTAATGTAGATAAATCATTAAATGGTATTCCTTCTCTCGGTATCGATTATATTGGATATCCAACACAAAGAACATTTTTGTTTGGTTTGAATTTTTCATTATAATCTTATACTAATAAAATTTGACATATGAAACTTAAGAATAAATTAATCTTCTCTTTTCTATTTGCCAGTACATTCGGATGTACCAAGTTGGATCAGCAACTACAAGATAGTTTTACATCATCACCAACTTCTGGTAATGCTGACGTAACAGCATTGCTGAATGGCGCTTATAATAGTATGAATGGTCTTCTGCATTCGCAGGATCAAATGTTTTCTTTACAGGAAACTACCAGTGATGAGGCCCTTATTCCCACTCGTGGTGGTGACTGGGATGATAACGGGGTTTGGAGAGTGTTACATGCGCATACCTGGACTAACATTCATGCACAGTTTAAAAGCGTATTTAATGGATTAGGGGGGCTGGAAAGTTCGGCAATTACTACACTGGCCTTTAACCCAAGTGCTACCCAGGCAGCGGAGGCAAATTTTTTGAAAGCACTTGCCCAATTTTATTTCCTCGATTTGTATGGACAAGTTCCTTATCGTGAAACAAAAGACTATAATGCTATAACCCCTGCCCCCGTATTGCAGCCAAAGGAAGCTATTGATGCAATGGTGGCAACATTAACACAAATTATTCC
>CAXTDO010000320.1:0-6969 GCA_964242315.1 uncultured Flavihumibacter sp. | reverse complement strand
ACGGCTGAATCGCCTATGGACGAGCCGGAAGCAGCCCGTTTTTTTACAATGGCACTGGCCGGCAGGGCTCGCCACCTTTCGCCCGTTGTAGCCGGCAATATAACAAAACGCTCCGGGCACTTGCTGGATGTTGCAGGTGGAACAGGATACTATGCTTACGAATGGCTGATGGCAAATCCCGGTTCCCGCGCCTCGGTGTTTGATCGTCCGGAGGTACTTAAGGTAGCCACACAACTTCTGGATGAATTTTGTACTGCCGAAAGAGAAGGCATAGAAACCGTAAAAGACCGTGTAAATTTTATTGAAGGGGATATGCTGACGGACGATCTGCCAAAAACCGACCTGTTGCTGGCTGCCAGTTTATTTCACGACTGGCCAACCGCAACCTGCGAAGCATTGGTTAAAAAATTTGCCGGTGCACTTAATCCCGGAGGAGAACTCTGGATACATGATGCTTTTCTTGATGATACGCTGGATGGTCCGTTAGCAGTAACCGATTATTCCACCATGCTTTTTCTTGGAACAAAAGGACGGAATTATAGCAGAAAAGAATACAGAAACTGGCTTTCCGCTGAAGGCCTGGAACTATCAATGGAAAACATTCCTACTTTAATGGATTACGGACTGATTTCTGCATTAAAACCTTTTTAAACCACGGAGGAGTTGTTAATTGCTAGTTGATAATGGTTAATTAAACATTAACAACTAACAATTAACAACTAATATTTCGTTTGAAAACAATCATCAAGGTGATTGTCCGTTTATGCTAAAATCTCTAAATGCCTTTTACCTTCTCACACCCTGCAGTAATCCTACCCTTCAGATATGTTGGAAAAAAGCATTTTTCTATAACAGGATTGATAGTAGGAAGCATCATTCCTGACTTTGAATATTTTATACGAGTCCAAAACAACAGTCATTATAGTCATACCATACCCGGTATTTTCTGGTTCGACCTTCCTCTTGCATTAGTGGTTTGTTTTCTGTTCCATAATATGGTAAGAGGTCCGCTCATAGCCAATGCTCCTTACAACCTTCATATCAGGCTGGTAAATTATGATCAGTTCAACTGGAATCAATACTTTAAAAAAAACTGGATCAAAATCATATACTCGATCGTGATAGGAATTATTACCCATCTCATTTCTGATAAGTTTACCCATAAAAGTTCCAACATGGTGAGCGCTGTGCCAGGCATAATGGAGACACAGGAGCTGATTGATACACCAAAATCTATCTACAGAGTAATTCAGATCACTTTCTCCGTAATAGGTCTCGCCCTTTGTGCTTTTACCATTTGGCAGTTTCCGCGCAGTAAACAAATAACCGGCTACAATCCAAATAATCGTTACTGGCTGGTAATGTTTTGCATTTTTGCGGCTACACTCGCTTTGATCATAATAAAAATTGGTTATGAACAAACGGATCTGATTGTAAGCGTAATGTCTTCATTACTCGTAGCACTTTCCATAACCTCACTGATGTGTTTACCGGATAAAAAAATACTTCTGGCCGGAAGACAGGCTTGATTTCATGAACAACACGATTTAAAAAGCAGGCTGCCAAAGGCTTTTTTTACAAAGAATTTCTTGTTATTGTCCGGTTAAGCAATTGCTGTTAGTATATAGTTTAATAACTTTATAGCTAATAAACAACGTATTTAAATACGTTATTAATCGTAATGATAAAAATATGGCTTACCTACCTTTAAACCTTTTATTTATAGAAATGCCCGGTGGTGGTGAATTAGTAGTGATATTGATTGTGGTATTACTTCTTTTTGGAGGTAAAAAAATTCCTGAATTAATGCGTGGCTTAGGAAGAGGCGTCAGAGAATTTAACGATGCCAAATCAACTGTTACAAAAGAACTGGAAGAGGGCATGAAAGAAACTCCCCGTACAAGCAACACTTCAGTTAATACTACCACCGCTCCAACTAATTCTTCCAATGTGGCATCTTCGTCAAATGTTACTCATGATTAGTTTTGTGTGAATTACTATCAGCTCAGCCGTCAGGTATCAGGAGATCAAAACTGACAAGGTTTCCTCCTGATACGATAGCTCACGGCTGTAATTATCATGAACTAACGGTATAAGACGATTGCTTATACCATTCAACGGCCATTTGCAAACCATCAAGTACAGAAATTACCGGTTCATAGCCAATTAAATTCTTTGCTTTATCCACAGAAGCAAGGCTATGCTTAACATCTCCTTTTCGTTCAGGGCGATAGTTGGCTGCCAGATTTATTCCTGCAATTTCATTTATACGTTTCCATAACTGGTTAAGCGTTGTTCGCTGGCCAAAGGCAATATTAATTACTTCGTGATGCACAAGATTTTCAACAAAGAGCGCTTTAATATTGGCCTGCACCACATTTTCAACAAAGGTAAAATCCCTGCTGTGTTCGCCGTCGCCATTAATAAAAGGCGCCTGTTGGTTTAAAGCTGATTGAATGAATAACGGAATTACAGCTGCATAAGGCCCCTGCGGGTTTTGACGCGGACCGAATACGTTGAAATAACGTAAGCCGATTGTATGAAAATCGTAGGTTGTAGAAAATACACCTGCATACAATTCGTTCACATACTTTGTTACTGCGTAAGGAGAAAGCGGGTTGCCTATTTTATCTTCAACTTTTGGCAGGTCAGGATGATCGCCATAAGTGCTTGAGCTGGCAGCGTACAACATTCTTTTAACTCCGGCATCACGGGCCGCCACCAATACATTTAAAAACCCGCTTACATTCACTTCGTTGGTCGCAACCGGATCATTGATAGAACGTGGCACGGAACCAAGCGCCGCCTGGTGTGTAACATAGTGAACTCCTTCCATTGCATGCCGGCATGTATCAATATCGCGGATATCTCCTTCAAGCAGTTCAAATGCCGGGTTACCTTCAAAATTTTTAAGGTTATCTTTTGAGCCCGTACTGAAATTATCAAGCACTCTTACTTTTCCCGCACCGTATTTCAATAGATACTCAACGATATTGGAACCAATGAATCCGGCTCCGCCTGTTATTAAGAAGCTGTAATTGCTGATATCTTTCTTATGGTAATTATGGTTATACATGCGCTTATTTATAATCTCCCGTCTACAAGGCTTTTTTCCAGAATTGATTTAACATCGAACAATACAGATTGCTCGTTACACACTTTCTTAATCATTTCGTAATTGAATTGCCGATGAGCCACCGCAAGGATCACCGCATCATACGCAGTATTTTGCGGCATTTCTGTAAGGTTACGAACACCATACTCGTGGTATACGGCGTCAGGATCGGCCCATGGATCATGAACGTCCACCTCTATATTATAAACTTTTAACTGCTGTATAATGTCAATGACTTTTGTATTTCTTACATCAGGACAGTTTTCTTTAAATGTAATGCCCATAACAAGCGCCTTACTGCCCACTACCTGTATGCCTTTCCTTATCATAATTTTTATTACTTCATCAGCTACATAAGCTCCCATGCCGTCGTTCAGCCGTCTTCCTGCAAGTATAATTTCCGGGTGATATCCAACTTCCATAGCTTTCTGCGCCAGATAATAGGGGTCTACTCCAATGCAATGCCCGCCCACCAATCCTGGTTTGAATGGCAGGAAATTCCATTTGGTGCCGGCGGCAGTTAACACATCCTCCGTATCAATATCTAAACGGTTAAAGATTTTTGCAAGCTCATTAATGAAAGCGATATTAATATCGCGCTGTGCGTTCTCAATTACTTTAGCCGCTTCGGCTACTTTTATTGAAGGGGCCAGGTGCGTACCGCCTGTAATGATACTGGCATACATGTTATTAACTATCTGAGCTGTTTCAGGTGTAGAGCCGGAAGTAACTTTTTTTATTTTTGTGACTGTATGTAGCTTATCACCGGGGTTTATTCTTTCAGGAGAATAGCCAACAAAAAAATGTTTGTTAAATTCAAGTCCCGAAATTTTTTCCAGAACAGGAACGCATTCCTCTTCTGTAACACCGGGGTACACAGTAGATTCGTACACAACGATATCACCCTGCTTCAATACGTTACCTACCGTTTCGCTGGCTTTATATAACGGTGCCAGGTCGGGCCTGTTGTACTTGTCAACCGGAGTAGGTACTGTTATAATGTAAAAATTTACCTCTTTAAGCGTATCGGGCTGGTCACTGATGCAAATACCTATCGAAGCATCAGCTTCCTTTTTAAGAACAGCTTTAAGATCGCAATCACTTACCTCCAGGGTAGTGTCAAAGCCTTCGTTCAGTTCTTTAACACGTTTTTTATTCAGGTCAAATCCTGTTACACTGTATTTCCTGGCAAATTCTACTGCCAGGGGTAGCCCGACATAGCCAAGACCGATAACACCAACTTTCAGTTCTTTCATAGAATCCGTGTTCTTGTTTATACCAACTTATTCAAGTAAGTATTCATTTGTTTTTTGTTAGAAATTAATCGCAGTGATTTCTGAACTGTGATTTAGCTGATCAAATGACTGACTATGACATAGAATAATCATAGATCGTCATTTAATCAGCTAAATCACAGTTCAGACAATATACAAGTTAGTTATATTATTCTCCTTTTTTAGGAACGACAATTCAGTTATACATTCCTTGTGTCCCTTGTGGTTTTACCTTTGTGCCCTTTGTGGTTAAAAAAAACTAACATTTCAAGATTCTTTTAACCACAAAGGGCACAAAGGTAAAACCACAAGGGACACAAGGAATGTCTGCCCGGGTTACAGGTATTAGAACTTTGATGTAAAACTCTTCTAATAACATCTACCTCACCAAGATAACGGTTCCTTTCTGCGCATCTTTTTTGCCTGTAGCTGCATCGGTGAAAGATACCATATAGATATAGGTTCCGGCCGGTTGCTCTACACCGTTATATTTTCCATCCCATCCTTCGGATGGTTTATTTGTCTGAAATACCTGGTGGCCCCAGCGACTGAATACCTGGAAGTTAAAATTTTTAACGTCTGAAGCATTGAGCACGCGGAAAAAAGCATTAGCACTTTTTCCCGGAGTAAATGCATTTGGGATCATAAGTTTGCAGGAGCCCGGACCTATAATTATTTCATCGGAACTCGTTCCGCATCCATTAGTAATCTGCACACTATAAGTTCCGGGTGCTGTAACTTTGTAGGTTCTGCCAGAACTTCCATCCTGCCACAGGTACGCGTTTGCCGAAACACTTGCATCAAGCAGTATCTCCTCACCCTGGCAGATCGTTTTATCTGGTCCCAGGTTAGGTATTGTCTGTGCGCTGTAAGTAACTATAATTGTGTCTGACTTTACGCAGGTTCCTTTAGCTATACTAACATAATAAGTACCGGATTTACTCACCGTGTATTGCGAGAGCTTCGAGTTATCCTGCCAGGTATAAGTATCTCCCTTATTACTTACATCCAGCAGCAGGGTTTTATTATCACAAATAACAGTATCATTTCCTAAAGAAAATACAATTGGCGCTGCATATACAACTTCTATAGTATCGCTGAAGGCACATCCGGTACCGCGATTGATCTCACACCAATACTTGCCTGATGTATTTACAGTAATAGATTGGGCAGTACTGCCTGTACTCCATAAATAATTAGAGGCTGTTGTATTTGCCTTTAATATTACAGGAACAGCCGAGCAAAGAGTAGTATCGGCGCCTAAAGTGAATGAACTCACTGTATTAGTGGTAACAGAAATGCTATCTCTTGCAGAACAGCCATTAACAGTTATCAGCACCGAATAGGTTCCGGGTCGCGTAACCGTATACATTGTATTAACAGATCCATCCTGCCATAAATAGCCGGCACCAGCTATTACCTGTCCGATCACTAAAGAAAATGCGTCCGGACAAAGCGAAGTGTCGTTACCAAGATTCACAACAGGTAAAGGCTTGAATGTAACGTTGATGGAATCACGGTATGCACATCCCGAACTATTTATTGCTTCACACCAGTATATTCCACTCACATTTACATTGATACTATTGGAAGTACTGCCGGTGCTCCACAGGTAACTGGTAAACGCCGGACCAACAGTTAAAGCAAGCGTGTTTCCCATACAAAGGATGGTGTCTGTGCCCAGGTTGAAAGGAGTTACAGGGTAAGATTTAATGGCAATGCTGTCTCTTGCCGAACAGCCGTTAAGAGTGGCCTGTAGCCAGTAAGTGCCCCCTGCAACAACAGAAAGTGAACTTCCGGTAGAGCCATCCTGCCATAAATAAGAAGCGCCTGTTATGGACTGACTTAGCAGGTAAGGAAACTGACTCTGGCATAAAATGGTGTCTTTACCCAGGTTAAAAACAGGCAAAGATGTAATATTCACCTGAATACTATCACGATAGCTACATCCGTTTGCATATCTTACTTCACACCAGTAGATGCCGGTAGCCTTTACATTAATAGTACCTGATGAGCTTCCTGTATTCCATAGATAACTTGTGGCGGTGGTGGTTGCGGTTAATTTTAAAGAATCGCCGGCACAGATTGATGTATCCGCACCCAGGCTAAACGGAGTTCCCGTAGTAGTAGAAATCAAAATAGAGTCACGTGCCGAACAGCCATTAGCTGTAGCCTGTAACCAATATAAACCTTTCGTAGTGGCTGTGTAAGAGGATTGTGTAGTACTATCCTGCCATAAGTAAGAAGCGGCCGACAAAGCAGGCGCAATTATAAATGGCAGTTTATCCTGGCAAATTAATGTATCGTTTCCAAGACTGAATTTTGGTGCAGGATTAAAGATTACGTTAATGGTATCGGAAATCGGACAATTGTCTCCGTTGGCATTGGTGGTGACAAGATCCACCCAGTATCTGCCGGTATTTGTTACCACCAGGGAGTCGTCCATAGTCCCGTCACTCCATAGATAGGTAGTGGCCTGAAGCCCTAGTTTTAGTGTTAGCTGCGCTCCACACACGGTGGTATCGGCCCCGAGCGTATTTCTTTGAAATCCGGCAACGGCATTAGGTAATCCAAGAGTAC
>CAXTDO010000319.1:0-6971 GCA_964242315.1 uncultured Flavihumibacter sp. | reverse complement strand
GCTTTTCCTCCGTGGTTAAAAAAACACTTCAGAATATTTCATCTTCAAAATTTTAATTCTTACTTATATTCGGGTAACAATTGCTATCATGAAATTCAAGCATAATATTAAGTGGGTATTAATTATCGGAGCCCTCATTACAACGGGTATCATTTCCATGCGGTTTACCCGGGCAGTACCTGTAGGATTAAAGATTACAAAAGGAGCACATATTATTTTAGTAGGAAATAATCTTGGCTCCCGGATGATGAATTTCGGCCATTTTGAGACCGAGATGCAGCTTCGCTACCCCGACAGTATGCTGTACATCCGCAATATGTGTGATGGGGGAAATACACCAGGCTTCCGGCCACACTCAGGAAGGCCCTCGCCGTGGGCGTTTCCGGGCGCCGAGAAGTTCCAGACAGAACTGGCAAAAAACTCCGACAGCCAGGGATTTTATGAAACACCCGACGAATGGACGGCGCGCCATAAAGCCGATATCATTCTCGCTTTCTTCGGCTTCAACGAATCGTTTCAGGGAAAAGAAGGACTCGAAAACTATAAAGCCGAACTGGACGCTTTTATTAAACATACCCTGGTTCAGCAATACAATGGCGTATCGGCGCCTCAACTGGCCATCATATCACCCATTGCATTTGAGGATCTTTCCTCTAAAATGGACCTGCCAAACGGCAAAAAGGAAAATGTTAACCTGGCCATGTACCGCGACGGTATGAAAGAAATTGCATCAAAAAATAATGTTCTTTTTGTGGATGCGTTTTCACCTTCCAAAGAATGGTTCGACACCGCGAAAACCCCGTTAACCATTGACGGTTCCCAGCTTAACGATGCAGGCTATGCGAAGTTTGGTGTGCTACTCGCTGATGGCGTGTTTGGAAAACAAGATGCCGTTGCAGAAAAAAATCGTGCATTGGTGCATGCAGCCGTGATGGAAAAAAACTGGATGTGGCACAACGACCTTAAAATACCCAACGGCGTGCACGTATATGGCCGCAGGTACAATCCTTTCGGACAAGACAACTACCCGGATGAACTTACCAAGCTTCGCCAGATGACAGCCATTAGGGATACTGCAATCTGGATGGCAGCGAAGGGAGAAAAAATGGATCTTGATGCTGCGGATAAGCGTACCATAACACTTAAGGAAATTAAAACAAACTACGATTCTACAAAGAATGGCAGCCTGAAATACCTGTATGGTGCGGAAGCGCTCAAGGCTTTGAAAGTAGCTCCCGGATATAAAATTGAACTTTTTGCTTCTGAAGAAGAGTTTCCAGACCTTGAGAAACCATGCCAGTTATCTTTTGACAACAAAGGACGACTTTGGGTGGCCTGTATGCCCACCTATCCGGCTTTCAAACCAGGAGATCCAAAGCCTAATGACAAGATCATCATCCTTGAAGATACTAACGGTGATGGTAAGGCTGATAAGCAGACAATCTTTGCAGATCACCTGCTACTGCCCGTGGGTTTTGAACTTGCCCCCGAAGGGGTTTACATATCGCAGGGAACCAATTTCATGCTTTTCAAAGACACAGATGGTGACGATAAAGCCGACACCCGGGAGATACTGTTGAGTGGTTTCGACGACCATGATACGCACCATGCCCACCACGCTTACACGGTTGATCCGTCGGGTGCTATCTACATGGGTGAAGGCGTTTTCCTGCATACCAACATTGAAACCTCTTATGGGCCGGTTCGCGCTACAAACGGAGGTTTCTACCGGTATAGTCCTCAAAGACACATGCTTGAGCGCACTGCACAGCTTTCTATTCCCAATCCATGGGGCATTGCATTTGATAAATGGGGACAGAATTTCTTTGCTGAAACTTCCAGTCCGGATGTTCGCTGGATGATGCCCGGAACGGTGAAGTCGAGGTATGGCGTGTTTACACCCAAAGGCTTCAACCTGGTTGAAGAAAAACAAAGGGTACGTCCTACCTCCGGCCTCGAATTTATCTCAAGCCGGCATTTTCCTGATGACGTGCAGGGAGACTTTTTAATCAATAATACCATCGGATTTTTAGGTACCAAAGAACATAGCCTCACTGATGATGGCACGGGATATAAAAGCAAATTCCGCCAGGACCTGCTGGTTTCTTCAGATAAGAATTTCAGGCCGGTGGATATGGAATTTGCGCCGGACGGTTCGTTGTACGTTGTTGACTGGCATAACATACTGATCGGGCACATGCAGCACAGTGCCCGCGATCCCCTGCGCGACCACACGCATGGAAGGGTCTATCGTATTACTTACCCTTCCCGTTCGTTGGTGACACCTGCACATGTGGCAGGCGCTACCATAGAGGAACTGCTGAATAACCTGAAGCTTCCCGAATACCGCACGAGGTACCGTACCCAGCGCGAATTACGTGGAAGGGATTCTGCTGAAGTACGCACTAAACTGCATGCATGGGTAGCCGGACTTGATAAAAACGATAAAGACTATGAACATAATCTGCTCGAAGGCTTGTGGGTGAGCTGGGGCCAGAACCGGGTAGATGAAGGCCTGCTCCGCCAGCTACTTCAGGCAAAAGACTACCGGGCAAGGGCAGCCGCCGTTAGGGTATTGCGTTATACCAGTCACCAGGTTAGCGACCCGGTAAAACTGTTCATGCAGGCAGCGCGCGACCCGCATGGCCGGGTGCGTCTTGAAACCATTGTGGCTGCTTCATGGCTCGACAAAAGCATCGGTCTGCCGATCGTGCTGGAAGCCGGCAAGAAGCCTCTTGACGAATGGATGCAGCCTGCATACGAAACAGCCGTAGCACACCTGAACGGACATGAAGCAAAGGAGAAAAAAGAAGCAGCCGTAACCACAGAACTTAAAGGTGCGGAACGCGAGCTCTTCATTAAAGGCAAGGCCATTTACGCGAGAGATGGTTATTGTAACACCTGCCACCAGCCTGATGGAAAAGGCCTTCCTAACTCAGGGTTTCCACCGCTTACAGCGAACAACTGGGTGCTCGGTAACGAAGACCGCGTCATTAAAATAGTGCTAAAAGGGTTATACGGACCGATGGAAGTACAGGGCAAAAAATATCCCGGCCAGGTGCCTATGACTCCCTTTGGTGGCATGCTGAACGATGAGGAAGTAGCGGCAGTGCTTACCTACGTAAGGAATTCTTTTGGCAACAGCGCTCCGGCCGTTTCTCCGGCCAGGGTAAAACAGATACGTGCGGCTACAAAAAATAAAACAGGATTTTATTCACCCGAAGAGTTGATGAAACTGCATCCCTTCGATAAAACCAAGAGTAAGCTCAAACAGCCGGCAAAGCCATAGGAAGAGTATGTGCTATATTAACGAGTGCTGTTGGATGAATCTGGTGCCATGTTACGACACGTGAAGTGATGTATACCATCAGTCGTTCGATCACTTTTTTAACCGCAGAGGGCACAGAGGAGGAAACACAGAGGGCGCAGAGGAAACCCTTTGCGCCCTCTGTGTTTCCTCCTCTGTGCCCTCTGCGGTTAAAAAAAACACTTACAAGTTTAAGCTACTACCTTTTGATACGTCACCTCCCCCTAAAAATGAACACGATGATGGGCAAATTACCGATCTTAGCCTCCAATACAGCGTTCAGCAAAATCTACGTTGACTTGTATAGGAATTCCAGGATTTATTTAAAAACATGTATAGCTGTAGCCGGACGAGTCACTTTGTATCAAAATCAACCACTCACTGTATTAAAACAGAACAGTTACTATCCTTTTCACTTCTTAAACTATTGATAGTCAGCCATTAATTTACTGGCATATTTTTCCTTAAGGTTAATGATTTGTAATGTCATTGAATTTCTGTACATAATCCACAAATCAGAAAAAACGTAAACTATTTCCCATGTTTCAAACAAATTTCAAAATTGCATGGCGTAATCTTTTAAAAGATAAGCAGTTTACTTTTTTGAATATTCTCGGTCTTTCAGCAGGTGTTGCCTGTACATTGCTTATTGCCTTGTGGGTAATGGATGAATTAAGCTATGATAAATTTTTTGCCAATGATGAACGATTGTATAAGCTCATGGAACATAGGACTTATAATGGTGAAATTCAAACATCAGAAGAGTCTTCCGGCTTATTAAGTCAAACTGTAAAGCGGCAAATACCCGGAGTGGAGTATGCAGCGGCAATAGCACCTCCGGGATGGTTTCCTCAGTACACACTTTCTTCAAATGATAAAATTATCAAAGCGAACGGTGAATATGCAGAGAAAGATTATTTTAATATTTTTTCTATTAAACTGATTGATGGTAATAAAAATAATGTGCTGGAAAATAAAAATTCTATTGTTATTTCCGATCAGCTTTCAAAAAAACTATTTGGTACCACTGTAAATATTATTGGTAAGCCTGTAAGATTTGAGCAGGACACTACTTTTTATGTATCCGGAGTGTTTGAAAAATTGCCAGCACACTCTTCACAGCAATTTGATTTTGTATTATCCTTCGATTACTTTAAAGCAATAAAAGATTGGGTAACACATTGGGGCAATATTGGTCCGCTTAACTATGTGTTGCTAAAGAAGGGAACAGATATAAACGCTTTCAATAAAAAGGTTGAAAAAATAGTTACAATCAATTCTGGAGACAGCGCACGCCAGGTTTTTGCTACCAGGTTTTCAGATGTTTACCTGCACAATAATTATAACAGCAATGCAAAAACCGGTGGCAGGATTGAATATGTGAATCTGTTCTCCATTCTTGCCGTGTTTGTACTTATCATTGCCTGCATTAATTTCATGAACCTTTCTACAGCGAAGGCTTCCCGAAGAATGAAAGAAGTAGGCATTAAGAAAGTAGTAGGGGCTGAACGCAGCCAACTCATCTTTCAGTTTCTTTCAGAATCATTGCTGCTCACTTTGTTTGCAACCCTGTTTGCAGTTGTTATGGCATGGCTTTTATTGCCAGCCTTCAATCAGTTGACGGGAAAACAAATCAGCATTCAGTTTAATGCAACAATGATCATCTATCTTATAATAATCATTGTATGTACCGGTTTACTTGCGGGCAACTATCCTGCATTATACTTATCAAAATTTAACCCGTTAAGCATTTTAAAAGGAAAACTTACTACCTCTTTTGCCGAGGTGGTTTCAAGAAAGGGGCTGGTAGTGTTCCAGTTTGGCTTGTCTACCATATTAATTGTTGCCGTTATTGTAATTTATCAGCAGATACAGTTTATACAGGATACAAGCCCCGGATACAACAAGAACAACATTATGCGTATAGCTGCTGAAGGAAACATACAAGGCAAAGAACAGGCATTTATAGCAAGGCTTAAAGAGATACATGGGGTTACGAATGCAAGTAATACATTTCATGGCATGGTCGGGCATTCGTACTCCGATTTTAGCATAGAATGGCAAGGCAAAGATCCAAACATGCAGGTATCTTTTGAAGGCTTTGCTGCAGGTTATGATTTTATTGAAACGCTCGGCATGCAATTGACAGAAGGTAGAAGTTTTTCGAAAGAATTCAGTGCTGATTCAATGAATATTATTGTGAATGAAGAAGCAGTGAAAGCGATGAACTTGAGAAATCCTGTCGGCAAAACCATCCGGCGTTTTGGCAAAAACATGCAAATAATCGGCGTGGTAAAAAATTTTCATTTTGAAAGCATGCACGAAGCTATTAAGCCTGCTTTCATGTACCTGGACTTGTCAGGTACAACTATTGTTGCAGGCATAAGTCCGGCTAATCAAAAAGCTACTATCGCTGCTATACAAAAAGTTTATGAAAGTTACAATCCTGGCTTTCCCTTCACATTTAATTTTTTGGATGAAGCTTATCAAAAACAATACGAAACCGAAACAAGGGCATCATCGCTTTCGAAATATTTTGCAGGCCTTGCTATCATTATTTCCTGTCTTGGATTGTTTGGTTTGGCAGCATTTACAGCGCAAAAACGCGGAAAAGAAATTGGTATAAGAAAAGTAATTGGCGCATCAGTCGGTAATATTACTACCATGTTATCAAAAGATTTTTTAAAGCTTATCATGTTGTCATTGATAATTGCATTTCCTGTTTCATGGTGGCTGATGAGCAACTGGCTGCAAGGCTTTGCATATCGTGTAACTATCGCTCCATGGGTGTTTTTGGAGGCGGGCGCCTCGGTAATATTGATTACATTAATCACCATTAGTTTTCAGTCTGTTAAAGCCGCGATAGCCAATCCCTTAAAAAGTTTAAAAAGTGAATAAATGGAAAGATTGCCTTTGCCTTTTCCTTTAAAACTTATTAATTAATACTTATACCTGAACTATGCTAAAGAATTATTTTAAAACTGCTTTCAGGAATGTGATGAAACACAAAGGCAATTCTGCTATCAATGTTGCCGGATTAATGATTGGTTTTGCGGCTTTCCTGTTAATAGTTCTTGTTGTTGAATATCAACTAAGTTTTGATGATTTTCATAAGAATAAGCGCAATATTTACCGGGTAGTGCGTATTGGAAAGAATCCTGAAAACAGGGAATACCGGGCAGGCGTTCCTTTCCCGGTAACGCTTGGTTTGCGTACCGACTTTCCACAACTGGCCAATGCTGCCGCTATTTACGGCGATAATAATATGCAAGTGACGGTAACTAATCCTGATGGTTCTGCCTTAAAGAAATTTAAAGAGGAAAATGGTGTTTTTATTGCAGAGCCCCAGTTCTTTAAAATATTTGATTTCGGTTTAGCGGAGGGGAATATTGAAAATGCACTTAATGCGCCTGATAAGGTTTTGATTACAAAGGATATCGCTACAAAATATTTTGGTAACTGGAAAAATGTAATAGGAAATACGCTGATGCTTCACGGGAAGGTGATGATTATAACAGGTATTTTGAATAATCCTCCTGCCAATACAGATTTTCCACTAAAGATAGTAGTGTCTTATGCCACATTGATGAAGAATATAGACATGAATGACTGGGGAAGTATTTCAGACGATAATTATTGTTTTGTACAACTGGATAAAAATGCA
>CAXTDO010000318.1:0-6973 GCA_964242315.1 uncultured Flavihumibacter sp. | reverse complement strand
AAAGGCCTGAAAGGCCGGCATATCCCAGCGATGGGCAACGCCCATCGATTACAGGCACGACCATCAAAGCCCTGCAGGGGTGGCATACTAATGAGTGATGATTATCAACGGTCAATATGCCAGCCTTTCAGGCCTTTGTTGCAACCGCTTATTATCGATGGGCGTTGCCCATCGCTGAGATATTTCGGCCCTTCAGGCCTTTTGGTCACCCCTAGGTTAAAACGATTTAGCATGTTGAAATGCACAGCCAGTTGTTCACAACTATATAATGTCTTATATAAATGAACTTATAACATTTTGTCCTAACGGTAGCCATTTATAAGGCGTGCTTTCGAGCAGTAAAAATAGTAGTACGGTCAACTTTCATATTTAAAAATCAGGCTCCTTAAAAGCAACAGATGTCATTACAGCGGCAGCATGCAAACGCTCTTCGTTCGATTTATTAAACCAATACTTATAATCTACATTACCATCATTCAACATGTTACGGCTGCCGTAAACTTTTATATCAACATACATTCGTTCCATAAGGCAAATTACTAATTAACTATTAAGTACAAAAACTCAAAAAAAATTTGCGTAGTTAAATAGCTACACATATATTTGTAGTCAAATAGCTACGCAATGAATTTACGACGCGATGTATTTCAGGCCCTGGCAGATCCTACAAGAAGAGCTATACTTCTATTGGTAGCTTCGCAATCCATGACTGCCGGCGCCATCGCCGCCAACTTCGATACCGCCAGACCAACCGTTTCAAAACACCTGCAAATACTCACCGAATGCGAATTGCTTAACCAGGAACAAAATGGCAGGGAAATTTACTATCACATCAATGCTAAAAAAATGAAAGAGGTAGCCGACTTCATCGAGCCATTCCGCAACATGTGGGATGACCGCTTTAATAAACTGGAAACCATCATGAAAAAGTATAAAAGCAAATAACATGGAACGAAAAACAAAAATCAATGCCGAAGACGGCAAACAGGATGTAATGATAACAAGGGAATTTGACCTGCCACTGCAATTACTCTTTAAAGCGTATGTAACGCCCGACATTGTTGAGCAATGGATGGGAACGAAAGTGCTGAAACTTGAAAATAAAAAGTACGGCAGCTACCAGTTTGAAACAACCGATGCTAAGGGAAACGTAGTATTTCAGGCCAATGGAGTAATTCACGAGTTTGTTCCCGACCGGAAAATTACACGAACATTTGAAATGGTGAATACGCCTTTCACCGTGCAGCTTGAGTTCCTGGAATTTGAACAACTCACTGACCACACCAGCAAACTTACTATGCAGATAGTATATAAATCGGTAGCACTCCGAGACCAAATGATGAAGCTGCCTTTTGCCCAGGGTATTAATATGGCTCATAACCGGTTGCAAGACATCGTAAACAAATTAAAATAACATACTATGACAAAGAGAAATAAAATCATTTACTGGATTGCTACTATCTGGCTTTCATTGGGAATGGTATCAAGCGCAATAGTGCAGTTATTAAAAATGAAAGAAGAAGTAGACATGTTTACACATCTGGGCTACCCAGTTTATTTTCTGACAATACTGGCTGTCTGGAAATTTTTGGGGGTTGTAGCATTGCTTATTCCAAAATATCCATTACTAAAGGAATGGGCTTATGCAGGACTTTTCTTTGCCATGTCCGGTGCGCTGATTTCACATATCATATTGGGTGATTCCGTGAAAGAAAAATTTCCGCCGGTGTTATTGCTGATTCTGATTGTGGTATCGTGGTATTTCAGGCCCTCAGATAGAAAAGTAATTTTAGCTAATCTATAAATAAATTAAAATGAATCCTAAAGTTGATTTTTATTTTAATAAAGCCAAAAAGTGGCAGGAAGAAATCAGTAATTTGAGAACGATCGTTCTCGACTGTGGATTGACCGAAGAGTTGAAGTGGGGTGTTCCCTGTTATACGTTTCAGAAGACTAACATAGTTTTAATACATACGTTTAAAGAATACTGTGCGCTATTGTTTTTCAAGGGTGCCTTATTAAATGATGCCAATGGTATTCTGATTCAACAAACGGAGCATGTGCAGGCGGCGCGCCAGATCCGGTTCACCGGTATTCAGGAAATAGCCAAGATGGAAGCCATCCTGAAAGCCTATGTTTATGAAGCCATTGAAGTGGAAAAAGCGGGTTTGCAAGTTAATTTGAAAAAGACTGCTGAATTTGCCATTCCTGAAGAATTCCAAAAGAAATTAAACGACGTTCCTGCCCTGAAAACTGCTTTTGATGCCTTAACACCGGGGCGGCAAAGAGCCTACATCCTCTATTTCTCCGCCCCCAAACAATCTAAAACGCGGGAGTCAAGAATTGAAAAAAGCATGCAGCAAATTCTTAATGGAAAGGGATTGAATGATTGATACTTCGTAAGAGAACAAGTTTATAATTAATTCACATCTTACACGTTTAAATAACTTAAATTGAACCCTTCAACTCAACCAAAGCATTTTGACCTTTACCGAAGACCAGGTATTTGCCCTTGCTCCTGACGAACCTTCTAAAAAATCAGGAAAAGATTTAGCCAATCCAAACAAGTGGATCAGCAAAGGAATTAATGAACTTGCCTTATGGGGCGAAGCTCAGGGCAGCGAAAGCAAACCTTACCAGACACAGGTTGATATTAAAAATATTGCTTTTAAATGTTCTTGTCCCAGCCGTAAATTTCCCTGCAAACACGGATTGGGATTGTTGCTGTTGCATATAGGCCAGCCAGGTCTTTTTAAAACAGCAGCAATGCCTGACTGGGTAAATGACTGGATAACAAAAAGAGCAGTACGTGAAGAAAAAAAAGATGATAAGGATGACAAACAGGTTGATGAAGCGGCAAAGGCAAAAAGAGTTGAAAGTCGCGAAAAAAAAGTAGCTGATGGAATAGAAGAACTCCTGCTTTGGATAAAAGATATTGTACGAAATGGTATTATCAACTTACCTGAAAAAGGCTATGCTTACTGGGAACAAATGGCAAAGCGAATGGTAGATGCTCAGGCTCCGGGATTAGCAGCCATGGTTAGGGAGCTTGGACAAGTTGGCTTTTTTAAAGAACACTGGCAAACCGATTTCATGGACCGGCTTTTGAATATTTATCTTGTTGTAAGTGCTTACAAAAACAAGTATACCCTTTCTGCAACTTTACAACAGGATGTAAGAACAGGGATAGGTTTTACACAAAACCAGGACGAGCTGAAAGGAAAACAAGGTGTAGCGGATACATGGCTTGTATTAGCAAAACAGGTTACAGAAGATGATAATTTAACTGTAGAACGTTATTGGCTACACGGAGTGGAATCAGGCAGCTATGCATTAATACTCCAGTTCTTATTCAGAGGACAGGGAAGCGAACTATCACTTACTCCGGGAATGTACATACAGGCCAAACTGATTTATTATCATTCAGTTTACCCTATGCGGGCAATCATTGAAAGACAAATATCAACAAGTGCAGTTTCACCTAAAAAGATGTATGCACACTGGCAGGAGATTGTTGAAAATGAAACAAGGATAAACGCTGAAATACCTTTTAATTTTCAACGACCCTACATCATTAAACAGATCACTCCTGTATTATACCAGAACCAGTGGTGGCTGGTGGATGAAAATAATAATTTAATGCAGATCAATCATGGCTTTAGAATCTGGAAGCTGTTGGCAATAAGTGGTGGCAACCCGGTCGATGCGGCAATCATTGGTAAAGACAATTTGTATGAACCAATCGGCGTTTGGGATAACGAAACCTATAAAAGTTTGTAATGGAGTTCTGGGATAACATTGTACATACAGCCTTACTGGGAACAGATAAAAGGCAATTGAAAAAAGAAGACTTTCCGCAAGAACTTGCTGAAACAATTGAACTGATCAATCAATTACCAACTGATAAAGAAGATCAGTTTTTAAACATTGCTTCCGTTGCTGTTAATTACAGAAAATGCGGCGTTCAGCCACTTAATAAATCGCTCGTTATTTCAAAAGCGGAAGCGGAAGACAGCGCTTATTGCAGTACGTTGGCGCACCGGATTTTGAATGATATTATTGCCGCTGAAAGTATCCCATTACTGAATTTATGGCTGGAATTATGTTTAAAAAACAACCAGATTGTTCTTCCGGAATGGATACCTGTATTATTGGATTTCGGGGTAAGGCATAAACAACTTCAAAGTTTATTATTAGCTGTAACAGGAAAGCGCGGCAAGTGGCTGATGCAGTTCAATGAAGCCTGGAAAGTTGAGGTAAAATCAACTGATGAAGCCATTTGGCAAACCGGAACATTAAACGAGCGAAAGGGCTATTTGCAAAAACTTAGAACAACCGAACCCGCACGGGCAAGGGAATCGCTTCAACAGGCATGGGCTGCAGAAAATGCTAATACTAAAGCTGAGTTATTAAAGTTGTTAGCAACAAATATCGGTGATGAAGATGTGCCCTGGCTGGAGCAATTAGTAAATGAAAAAAGTCAGAAGGTTAAGGATGAAGCTTTGAGGTTATTAAAGCTTTGTCCTGCTTCGTCAATCGTTCAAAAGTATTGGGATATTGTAAAGCAATCCATACACATCAAAAAGGAAAGAGGAATTTTAGGTATTGGTTCAAAAACAGTTCTGGAGATTGAGCTGGTGACTAATATTGATGAAAGCGTTTTTAAATCCGGCATTGAAAAAATTACCAGTCAAAAGAATGTGAGTGATAATGATTTTATTCTTTACCAATTGATTGCTGCGGTGCCTCCTGTGTTTTTTGAAACGCATTACAAACTTGATAAAAAAGAAATTGTTGACCTGTTTCTACACTCTAAAAAAGGCAAACAATTCCTTTCCGGATTTGGGAGGGCAGCAATTACGTTTAAAGATGCAGACTGGTTGAGAGTAGTAACACCTGTTTCAGACAATCAACTTTACCCTGAAGCTTTTGAGTTGTTATCTAAAGAAGAAACAGAAAAATATGCTTTGCAATTTTTAAGCAAAGCAGAAAATGCGCATGTGGTTTTAGACAACCTTACCTATTTTCAACACGAATGGAGCCTTGCCTTTACAAGAGCGATATTAAAACAAACTGTAAAAAATCAATACAGTTTTAGCCGTGCATTTTATAATCAGTATATTGTATCTATTCCTGCAGCAATCAATTCTGAGTTAAATAACTATACTCCTGATGAAGCGTATATGAAAAATATGTGGAGCAAAACGAGTGAATACATTACAGAGCTACTGACAATAAAATCACAAACCTTAAAAGAATTCAAGCAATAAAGATAATCATGTCAACATTATTACGCGGACACGCAGAGCAGCTATTTGCAGAAGAACTGGAAGAGATAGGTAAACAGGAAGACGGCAGGCGACCCGCCAACTGGAAATTAACGCCGCAAAGTGTGGTGACTTACCTGATCGGCGGCAAACTTAAAAACGGGTTTGTAGTTTCACCAAAATACATAGGCAATAGGCGACTGATGGAAATTGCCGTTGCTACATTAACAACAGACAGAGCCTTGTTATTATACGGACTTCCGGGAACTGCAAAGAGTTGGGTGAGCGAACACCTGGCTGCTGCCATCAGCGGAGATTCTACCATGATTGTTCAGGGAACCGCCGGCACAAGTGAAGAGGCAATAAGATACGGATGGAACTATGCAAGATTACTGGCTGAAGGTCCCACTGCAAATGCAATAGTGGAGACACCGGTAATGCGGGCAATGAAATTGGGCAAGATCGTACGGATAGAAGAGCTTACAAGAATCGGCGCGGATGTGCAGGATGCTTTGATAACGGTGCTTTCGGAAAAGTCGCTGCCCATACCCGAACTGAATACGGAAGTACAGGCAATAAGGGGGTTTAATATAATTGCCACCGCTAACAACCGCGATAAAGGTGTAAATGAATTATCAAGTGCAATGAAGCGTCGTTTTAATACGGTGATACTTCCCGTTCCCGACACAATTGAGGAAGAGATTGATATTATAAAACGCCGCGTTGCAAGTTTTGAAAAAGTAATGGAACTGCCAGCAGAACCTCCGGCTTTACAGGAGATACGCCGCATCGTAACCATCTTCAGGGAATTACGCAATGGAGTAACACTTGACGGCAAATCAAAAATAAAATCTCCCTCGGGAACATTGAGTACTGCCGAGGCAATTTCAGTTGTAAACAACGGGTTAGCGATGGCTGCCTATTTCGGTGATGGCAGATTAAAGGCTGCAGATGTAGCAGCGGGAATCGTCGGGGCAGTAGTGAAAGATCCCGTTCAGGATAAGGTAGTATGGCAGGAGTATCTGGAAACAGTTTTAAAGCAGCGTGAAGAGTGGAAAGATGTTTACAGAGCTTGCAGGGATATGGGTTAAATGTTTGAAGTATTTTTTTTAACCACGGAGGAAAAGCCGAGGTACCACGGAGGTCCGCGGAGAAAACTCCTCCGTGGACCTCCGTGGTACCTCGGCTTTTCCTCCGTGGTTAAAAAAAACTTGCAAGGTTAGCCACTACAATTCAATACGTAACTTCAAATTAGAACTCTACACATGGCAGTACATGTCTTAGGCATACGGCATCATGGTCCTGGTTCGGCTAAAAATGTGAAGGCATTTTTGGAAGAGCTGCAGCCGGATATTGTTTTGATTGAAGGTCCGCCGGAAGCGGATGGGATTTTGGCATGGACGGATGACGAAGGATTGAAACCGCCCGTGGCAATTTTATGTTACCAGCCGGATGATCCGCAACAGTCGGTCTTTTATCCGTTTGCAGCATTTTCGCCGGAATGGCAGGCAATACGGTATGCAAGGCAGCATAAGATCCATGTAAGGTTTTTTGATTTGCCGATAGCGAACCAGTTGGCAATTGAACAGGAGAAACAGGAGGTGGGAAAGGAAGAGGTGCGGATAAAGGCAGACCCTATTTCTTACCTGGCGGAAGCGGCAGGATATGAGGATGGGGAAAATTGGTGGGAGCAAATGTTTGAGCAC
>CAXTDO010000317.1:0-6999 GCA_964242315.1 uncultured Flavihumibacter sp. | reverse complement strand
CCCAGTGGGCTAGACTACGTAATCGGATTCAACACAAGTAGATTAACTGAAGGCTATGCAAATATGGATGCAGGTATCCACATTAGTGCAGCCGGCGTAAGCTTTTACGGTACACTAACTGGAACGGGATCAAATTTCACGGTGTTACCTACCGACATTTTGAGACTCGTGTATGAAAAGACCAGATTCGTGCTTCTTAAAAATGGAGTTGAATTAGCAGCAGTAAGTCATTCGGTACCCAACAACGTATATTATCCCAAAACATCAAACGCCGGCGGATCACCCTTGACAATTTACGCGACAATTGGAGCGTATAAATTTAGTATGTAATGAATCGAATTATTTCTTTATTGGCTTTCTCCTTTCTGTTCTTTAGTACACATGCACAAATCATAAGCGTTATTCAACAACAGAAGAAGGGGTTTAAAATCACACCATCTACAAACGTAGATGGTTATACTCTACTTGCAGATGCAAACACTTCCGCTGCAGTGTTCCAAGGTCAAAAGCTGATTCAAACACTTTGGAATAACAAACGTCAAACAGCGGGGTTTTATCCAACTCCTTATTGGAATGGGATGAATGATGAAGGGAGCGAAGTTTCAAACGCACCTTATACTATTGTCGTGACGGAAAATAACATTAAAGCTAAGTGGGGTTTAGTGGGTAATACTTCAGCCGACAGCGCTGGGCCCGCCGTTCAGCATGCAGCGGACGTTGTTACGTCTATGGCTTTTGCTGGTGGATATGCTTATTACTCGGTTGGATACTTCGAGGGTCATCCAAGCTACTTCAAATTTTCATTGTCTGACCCTCAAAAAAAAATTGATTATTTACCAGGGCAGGGTCAGATTACGCTTTTTGAAGCTACAGACGGAGTAAGGGTGTATCATGCTGGTCAGGGCGTTCCAACCACTCTTGGCCATATTTTCGCTACCAGACTAAACGATGATAGCTTGGTTCTTTTTAACAGCGGTATTGGAATACAGGTGCAAAATGGGCGGTATCTTCCAAGCGTTATTGATACTAATACTACAACATTAGATACAGGAGATCCAGGTGTTCCAGCAGACGCTCCAAAAATTCCAGAATGTAATATTGGTGGCATGACTGTTCAAAAGAATGGTAAGTATTTATTCATCAGTCACTTCGATAAAAACGATATAAAGGTATATGATGTTCATACGGTTATTAACGGTAAGCCATCGGGTGCATTAATACAAACAATCACTTTAGCGAATGCAAAAGCAATGTGCGTTGATGCTGATGATGACAACAGCATTTGGATTGTCAGCGGAACTAACACCGTTGCCAAGTACACAATTAATGCGAACGGCACATTAACATCTGCTACATTAACGTTGTCAGGATTAGTTACCCCTCTTGCAGTTACATGTAAATCAGGAAAGGTTGCAGTGGCAGACGGCTCTACAAGGCAACAGGTTCGTATTTTTAATAACTTAAATGGCGTTGAAGGGGCGCCGTTAGGTCAGTTAGGGGGATACTCAACTGACGCAACTGTAGCTAACGATAAGTTCATGTTCAAAAACACAAAAGAACTATTTCGTGGCGAAAGAAATACATGGATAGCTTACGGCCTGGATGGATCATTATGGGTAGGAGATCGGGGTAATTACAGGGTGCAACATTTCTCTGCAACCAACACGTTCATAAAAACAATTATGAATGTGGGCTATCATTACAGCAGTGCTGTAGATAGAAATAACCCGACACGTGTTTTCGCAAACTATCTTGAGTTTGCGTTGGATTACTCAAAGCCACTTGCACCCAATAACGGCTCATGGACGCTCGTAAAAAATTGGGCCTATCCTGCAACGATTGAGTACGACAACATGTTTGATCGGATGAAATGCGTGAGTACATTGTCAAATGGTAGAACATACTGTTTGTTACAACATGTCTACGGCAATGGCAATCACAGGTTTCAAGTGATGGAATTGCCCACTAATGGAAACTTAAGATTTACCGGAGTTGAACCTACAATTTCCGGTCAGCAATTCGACGTGTTTTACACGATGGATGCAGATGGTTCTCTTATTAGGAAAAGCAACGGATATACGGGTGTTGCAACACAGTGGATTAAGAGACCACTTACTGGGTTCGATGGTTCAGGTAACCCTCAATGGGGGGCCGACGACACAATAGCAAGGGTGCCCCCGTTAACTAACTCAGACCCTGTAAGCATAGACGGAGTTGCTACAAACTCGATCACATCGACAGGCAAATTAATTTCACAGGATCAAAACCATTATGATCCTGTTTATGGACGCGGTGGCGGCTATCATCTTGGGGCGGTTGCGTTGGGTGGAACAGATTGGCTTTGGCGGGTTGCGCCGTCTACGAATAGTCACTATGGCGGCGTGTTATTCCCTAACGATGGTTTTTTCGAGATAGCTAACGGTGTGAAATATGCTGGGGGCTATATCATGACCGCTGATAGCCTTATCGTGGCTGGGTATCATGGAGAAAATTGGCAAGGGTTACAAACAAACGTATGGAACCTTTGGTTGGACAATGGGTTATTGCTAACGCAATTTGGAATTGACGGATTTAAGGCGAGAGACCTGGGCGAAGCAGCACCGCAAATGGCTGGCAATACGATTTTGGGCACTATGGCAAAAATTCCTGGCGGAGATTTTATTGTATCGGGTAACGATGAAAGTTATCACGGGGCAAGCCAGCTATGGCGGATTAGTGGGATCAACACAATACAGCATCACCAGATAGCTATAGTTAAGTCAGGTGTTCCGGTAGGGCCGACAATAGACTATATCGACCTCATGGCCGGCGTACCTTATAACGATACCTTGCATAATGGCACAAGCAGGTGGATAAGAACGCCAGCAGAAAACGATTTTACCGGTGGTAGACTGTTAAGAGTTAATACTAATATTCAATCTTACAAAAAAACGGACAGAGACATTGAACTACTATCAATCTCACAAAGCGGTAATCCTACAACCGACATCCTTGCTTGCGATTTAGGGACAAATAACACTAGCCACTGGAAAATAACAGGTAAGTTCTCTCCTGAACGATCGGTTGATCAGCACGATAATCCTTCAAGAGCCTACCTGGAGATATTAGACACTGCCAACAAGGTTATAAGTCGCCTCAGTTTTCAGGCTTACAGTTACCCAAGCGACTATAGAATTTTGCTCAATGACAGTATAGCATGGCAGGGAACTGCTGCAAACTTCTTTGCTAAAACAACTTATTTAGAAGATATTTCCTTTACAGTTAACGGCGGCGGGGTAGATATGACCTACGGCACTGTAACAGCACATGTACCTGTCTTTGATCCAACATGCCATTGGCAAAACCCGAAAGTGATAAGGGTGTGGATGAATACCTCTAACGGGTTCGGGCATATCTATGATGTTGCAAACATGAAATTTTACGATCATTAAATACAAATACATGCTAGACCAATTTCCAGTAAGGGAAGATTTTTTTATAGTAAATAAAGTGGGTAGCGCAGGCCTTGATCCTAGACCAAACCGGTTCTTAACTAATTTTGAAGGAGAACCAGTATGGTCAACGGACATTAATGCTGCTTATAAATTCAAGACACAAAAACAGGCGGCAAATAAAATTTTAGAATTACAAAATGACAATTGTTATTCTGTTCTGTGAGGCACATTGGAATTTGAAATATGAACTGCACTATCATTTACTAATAATTCTGTTGCATAATAGGATAACTCCTTATTTTGAGTTGGGCTTATAACTACTTCCTTTAAAGCAATTTTATTGAATGCCTCGCTAGTTAAAGGAACTTGCCAATAAGGATATATTCTGTTTTTGTATTCACGAAACTTAACGCTTAAATCTCTTGGATGTGGCGGTATATCACCCTGGCCAATGAAAATGCCAGGATATTCATTTTTTGGTATTATTCTCCATTCTTTTTTCTCTGCAAAAGATGGATCCTTAAGCACTGCGGCATAGTTTAAAATATTTCTATTTATTAATTTGATATGCTTAGGAAACCTTTCGTCATGAGGGTCTAAAGAATTTGGACCTATTGGAGGATGCTCAATTATTGTACTTTTTATAAAATTTTTCTGCATTTGAGGATCGTAAATACACTCTTGAAGCTGTAAATAATATTTTGTCATTGCATTCTGGAGCTGATCATTATCTATTGAGTATGAATACCCGCCATTTGGACAATATTCATTCCATAAAGCGTTTGAATCCTTTTCAGCTGTTAATTGATACAAATAAATATTGTAGATTAAATTAGTATCAAGATGAAAAACATCTAACGGTATGTTTTTATATTCTGTGCTTAGAACATCTTTAATTAGATTCAATCCATAATAAAATTCGTTTGAGTCGTTTTGAAAATTGATGTGAGAAAACAAACGTGATTTGGTTTCCATCAATGATAGAAATCCTTCTGACGTAGTATAATGAAATAATGGGTAGGGGGGAAAAGATGACATTTTTTATGTATTAAGGGGTTAAAAATACATAGAGTAGATTACAGCAATCAAAGGGGCGGGAGTGGAAAAATACAATCAGCTTTTGATTTTACCAAGCACCTGATAGATTTTTTTTCATATATAAAGTTTTAGTTACAGCGTCTTTATCTAGAGGCGCTTTGTTGTGTATGCAGAATAATTTATACCTTAGTCTCAAACCATGCCATATGCCAAACGATGATGAAATTGCCAACGAGCCCGAAGATGTTGAAGAACGGGCGCTCAATTACTCAGCAGCTCACAGATACATCGAACTACCAAGTTTAAGCTACATATCCATTAACCAAGAGTTTGCACCTGGTGCGATGGCCACCGGCCGCTATCATTGTTTCATTACTGATCCTGACTATGGCAGCGCAACGTTTTGGATTAATCACGAGAAAGGCAAATGGAAGCATGATCACAAACCGCATTGGGTAGAGTTTGAATTAATTGTAAAGGCCATTGAGAAACGTGGTAGTTAATTATCATCAGGTTCAGGTTTTTGAAACCTTCGCACCCATTTTTTATAAGTCAACGATGCTTTGTGAACCATAATTACATCAACGTCTTCCAATGTATGACCGTATTTTTTCATGCACCTTTCATTAGCCTGCTTGTAAACCAGATCGATATTGTAGCTTTCAATAAGTCGCAAACCGATGATAATTTCAGGCCTTGAAGTGGGAGTTGGTTTTACTTTTATGGTAAATTTGTACAAAGGCATGAAAGCAAACATACTAAAATTATTAGTTAATTGTCCCTGGCGTGACTTTTACCATTAAAAACACAATATTTACAAATGTTTTACAAGAAATATAAGAACCGCCTGAAATGCAGTACAGGCCTGCATTCCTTTTTTAAAACCGAATCCGCTCGGGACCTCGGACGGCTACCCATAATCAGATGATATCATTCTGTTATGGGTTTTTTATTTTTATGGTTATCTGTTTAGCTGGCCAAATATAAATATGAAAAGTAAAGTGCGGAAACCATGGAAAATAGAATCAAACTCTGTGTGAAGCAAAATTGAATGCATTTAAAACGCTATTTTCCGAGTTGTTGCCCCATCTGATTACGGCTAAACTGCCACAAGCCCTGCACCTCTTTTTTAAACTTTCCCATACTCAAAAAAAGCTCAGTCAAACCGGTTTCACTGAGCTTTGAGCACCCCCCTACCAGACCTACAGTTAGGAAATAAGTTAGGCACAATCCGCGCACATATAATTGAACCGATCGCCAGTTGAAGTTGAATGGAGTGCCGTTAGGCACGTAATATCGGTAGAAAAATAAGCCGGGTAGTTTTTCTACGATATTACGTGCCTAACGGCACTCCATTGCGCTTTTTGAAGCGGGGTATAGCATTCCACAACCCTACTAACAATATTTAAACGCTCATTCCGTTTAAACAAGCTTTCCGGTTCATGAAAGGTGTAAATCATACTATATCCTTCCATTAAAATATCTATGTAAAATCACACAAGATGAAGAAAACTTTACTTATTGTATCTGGCATTTTAGTGCAATTAGTGCTCTTAACCGCCGTTCAAGCGCAAAAACAAAGCAACTACTGGTATTTCGGCTCAAATGCAGGCCTAAACTTTAATACTGATCCCCCTACAGCGCTTACAGATGGAAAAATAAATACCTCCGAAGGCTGCGCCGCTATAAGTGACGTGAATGGTAATTTATTATTTTATACGGATGGCATAACAGTATATAATAAAAATCACGTAGCTATGGCAAATGGCACCGGTTTGTTAGGCGATCCATCTTCTACACAATCAGCAGTTATTGTTCCCGATCCTGCCAGTTCCAATCGGTATTATATATTTACGATGGCAGCATACCCAAGCTCCAAGCTTTGTTACTCTATAGTTGATATGACACTTGACGCTGGGAATGGAAATATAACTTCTACAAAGAATGTACTTGTAATAGATGCCACAGAGGAAAGCGTATGTGCCATTAACGCGGCAGGGTTTTATTGGATTTTAGTTCATAAAAAAGCCACGAATATCTATTATGCTTACAAGTTAACCTCATCCGGAATTGATGTGAACAATCCTGTAACAACAAGTATTGGGTTTACTTCAGGGCTTCAAGGGGATGTAGGATATTTTAAAACAAATATTGCGGGTGACAGGACCGCTATGGCATATTATATAAGTAATAAAATTGAAGTATTGTCTTTCAACAAAATTACCGGAGTGTTTAGCAACAATATAGCGATTCCACTATCATCTGCTTACGGAGTTGAATTTTCTCCAAATGCAAAATTTTTATATGCTCATGGCTTTGGAACCGGTACTTATCAATATAATCTTGATGCCGGAGATGTAGCAGCAATCAATGCATCAAGAGTTACGTTAAATACCGGAAAAATAGAAGGAGCTTTACAGCTTGCCCCTAATGGAAAAATTTATGTAACAAATTACAATGATGCCTCATTAAGCGTTATTAATAATCCTAACGTTGCAGGAACAGCCTGCGGGTATTTATTTGCTAG
>CAXTDO010000316.1:0-7021 GCA_964242315.1 uncultured Flavihumibacter sp. | reverse complement strand
CTCATTAATATTTGTGATGACACAGCAGGGCTCGGAGTTTGCAAATAAGGCAATAAATGAATATTCTCTGAACGATTACAGCACTACCAGCTTTTATGATAAGGAATCTTTAAAGATCAACAGGGGCATTAATAACTTTGAAAAATATATTGACGACGCAACAGCAGCAGGAAAAACAATAGCAGGTTACGGTGCAGGCGGGAGAGGGATCATGACTTTATCGGCTTTAAAGAACGCAGATAAATTGCAATACATCGTAGACAAAAAGCCCAAGGCCAACGGTGTTTACGCACCAAAGTTTCACCTTCCTGTTTATGAAATTGATCAGCTCGAAAAGCAGCCGGTAGATGAAGTGATTGTCTTTAGTTTTGGCTATATGAAAGAGATAAAGGAAGATTTACAAAAAATGGGTTACAAAGAGGAACAGATTGTTTCAATGCTTGATATTTTAAAATAGTAATAACGGTATGCAAGACCTAAAGCCCCAACATAACAGCAGCTTATATAGAAACGAAGAAGAGCAGGTATTCAGGAATCTTTATGCAGCATTCGAGAATTCTGAGCTTTCGCTGGCATATAAACTACAGGCATTCCCTCTCTGGGTAAGAAGGCAGGATATGGCCTATCTGTTTGCCAAATACGAGATCTTCAAACAAATTGTACATGTAAACGGAAGCATTGTTGAATGTGGCGTTTTTGTAGGCGGCGGTACAATGACCTGGCTGCATTGTTCCTCAATAATGGAACCGTATAACCATACCCGTAAGATCATCGGGTTTGATACATTTTCAGGTTTTCCGCAAATTGATGAGAGTGATAAAAAAACCGGCACATCGGAGCACCTGCATGTTGGTGGCTTAAACGTATCAGGTTCCATGCAGGACGAGCTGACCGAACTTGTTAAGATACACGATCAGAATCGTCCGTTAAGTCATGTTAACAAAGTGGAATTGATTAAAGGTGATGCCTGTGAAACAATTCCCCAGTATATAGAAGACAACCCGCACCTGCTGATCAGCCTTCTGTATCTCGACTTTGACATTTACAAACCCACAAAAGCGGCCCTGCAAACTTTATACAACAGGGTAGTGAAAGGCGGGATCATAGCTTTTGACGAACTGAATTGCAAATCGTATCCCGGCGAAACAGTTGCCATGATCGAGGAACTGGACCTGACAAAAGTTGAGTTGAAAAGATTTCCCTTTGTTACACATCTTTCTTACTTTATAAAATGACGAACCTGGTATCTGAAGAACTGGTAAAAAGAGTTAAAGAAACCTGTCTCAGGCTTTCGCATAATACCAATGCATCTCACCTTGGAGGGGCATTTTCTATTGCGGATGTACTTGCTGTGCTGTACACGCGTATCCTTAATTATGATAGCAGCAATGCGAAACTGCCCGGCAGAGACCGGTTGTTTTACAGTAAAGGGCATGCCTGCACTGCATTATATGCTACATTAAAGGAAGTGGGGTTTTACAATGATACAGCCCTGCAGACTTTCTCACAGGATGGCAGCATTTTTACCACTCATGTAAATCACAAAATACCTGGTATAGAGTTTTCTACCGGGAGCCTGGGTCATGCATTATCGGTTTCATGCGGCGTAGCCCTTGCTGGGAAACGGAGAAATGAAAGCTGGCATGTCTTTACAATCTTAAGTGACGGCGAATTGAATGAAGGCTCCAACTGGGAAGCGATCCTGTTTGCTCCGCATCATAAGCTTAACAATTTAACAGTGATAGTGGATTATAATAAAATTCAAAGTTTGGGTTCAGTGGCCGAGGTGTTGAATCTTGATCCGTTGACCAAAAAGTTTGAAAGTTTTGGCTGGGAGGTAACGGAGATAAATGGTCATGATCATAAAGAAATTCACGAGGCGCTTCAAAAGGAAAAAATACATCCTTCCAAACCAAAAGTAATTATTGCACACACTATAAAAGGGAAAGGAATTGATTTTATGGAGCATCAACTGGCATGGCATTATAAATCTCCCAACAAAGAGCAACTGGCATCAGCCATTGCGCAAATTGAAGCAGGTAAATGAGAACGGCATTCATAAAACAATTAACTGAGGAAGCCCGTCACAACGATAAAATATTTTTATTGGTGGGTGATTTAGGATATTCCGTTATTGAAGAGTTTGCGGCATTATTTCCCGACAGGTACCTTAATGTTGGTATAGCCGAACAAAACATGACAGGTATCGCCGCCGGTCTTGCAATGGAGGGCTATACGGTATTCACCTACTCTATAGGAAATTTTCCAACCTTAAGATGTATGGAGCAGATACGTTATGATGTTTGCTATCATAACCTGGATGTAAAAATAGTAGCAGTAGGAGGCGGATATGCCTATGCATCACTTGGCGCATCGCATCATGCTACGGAAGAACTGGGGATGCTTCGAACCATTCCGGGAATAACCGTTGCTGCACCCGGTGATCCGAAAGAAGCCAGGCTGGTTACTTCCATGCTTGCAAATACTTATGGTCCCGCATATATACGCCTGGGCAAAGCGGGCGAGCCGGAGGTGCATCAAAACCTTCAGCATATAGATATTGGTGTGCCGTTAATGGTGATTAAAGGAACTGGTAAGGCCGTATTCACAACAGGAGCCATGCTTAAGTATGCACATGACTTTATTATAAACAATCAACTTGACTGGAGCTTATACAGCTTCCCCATTATAAAGCCAATTGATAGGGAAGCGCTTCATCAACTGGCAGTACAATACAGCGAAATAGTTACAATGGAAGAGCACCAGTTGAGTGCAGGCTTTGGCTCCGCTATACTGGAAGCAATGAATGACCTGGTACAGGATGGAACATTGCAGTCATTGCCTTTAATAAAGCGCGTAGGCATTCCTGATAACTTCATTTCGTTTGCAGGGTCGCAGGAATATATCAGGCAAAAAGCGGGATTGGTATTATAGGATACAATTGTTTACAGTAAAACTAAATAATTGAAATGAACGATCAACCGCTCTTGACAATTGGAATACCAACATACAATCGGGGACATTTATTAGAGGGATTATTAACTTGTATAGAGGAAGAATTAACCGATTTAGAAAATAAGAATTTAGTACAAATAGTTGTATCAGATAATAAATCTGTCGATAACACAGCCGCTATCGTTAATAAATTCAGTCATATTGGCTGTGTTGATTATTTCTGTAATTCGGAAAATATTGGGGCTTGTAACAATGTTTTAAAGATTGGCAATGAATTATCAAAAGGTAAATTTTGCTGGATAATGGGGGATGATGATCTGTTACGAAAAGGAGCCATAAAATATGTGTTGAAAACAATTATTGAAAATGAAGAAATTGACATTATTTACATGAATCAAACGTATGAAAATGATGAAGAAAGAAATGTAATTTCTAAATCACTTCCTATTATTGATTCTAAAATATTATGTACACTTAATAAAAGCCAATTATTAGAAAATGCCCAACCTTTGATTGATTATACAATCTATTCGGCCCTTTTTACAAGTATATCAAGTTTGATTTTTAGGACTCAGGTTTGGATTGATAATTTTATCGGTTATCAGGTTGCCAAACCCTTTGAGACTTTAAACAATACATTTCCTCACACAGTAATCTTAAGTAATAGTTTAATTAATAAAAAGGTTTATTACATATCCTATCCTTACCTTGCCTTTTTTTATGGTGCTCAGGAATGGTTAGGAGAATGGCCATTTTTAAATTTTATAAGGGTCCTGGAATTATCTGATTTGTTCCAAAAGCTTGGAGCAAAAAAAACATTTTTAAGAAGATATAGAGAGCGGGTTTTTGAGTTTTCTGATAATGTTTATTTTCAACTTGTTACTAAAACAATTCCCAGGTATAACAAATATTTTAACTTCTTAAAATACTTTAAAAAATACTACTTAGATAAAAATTTTATTGCTTTAAACCACAGGGTCAAAAGAAAAGTTGCTAAATTCTATGCAAAAAAGTACCTGAACTATCTAGGGTTACACAGATTTGATATAATTAAGTAACTAGTCAATTCTCATAATGTATTCGCCGATCTTTTGGATAGCTAAATAAATTTTTGATGACCATCGCCTTTACCCTATGCTCTAACAACTATCTTGCCCAGGCGAAAACACTGGGTGATAGTTTCCTAAAATATCATCCCGACATAAAATTTGTTATAGGGTTAGTGGATGCTTACAATGATCAGGTTGATTACTCGCAATTCTCACACTTTGAATTAATCACTGCTGCTTCAATCAATATTCCGGATTTCCAGGATCTTGCCGACAAGTTTAATATCATAGAGTTAAACACAGCAGTTAAACCTTTTTATTTCTATTATTTTTTTAAGGAACTAAAAGCTGATAAAGTAATTTATCTCGATCCGGATATCCAGGTGTTTTCTACTATGGTGGAAGTGCTTGACCTGATGAATGCTCATAATATAATTTTAACGCCACAGCTATGCGAACCCAGTGATGACGGTCATTCCCCTACAGATCAAACGTTGCTGATAACCGGAACTTTTAACCTGGGTTTTATCGCGCTGTCTGATTACGAGAAGATAAAAGATTTTCTTCAATGGTGGACCGATCGCGTGGTGAAGTATGGTTTTGCCATTCCTGAACGCCACATGTTTTATGATCAGTTGATCATTAACCTGATTCCGGCATACTTTGATAATTATTATATCCTGCGTAATAAGGGTTACAATATGGCAGGCTGGAATATGTATGAAAGAACTATTACTACCCAAAACGAGCAGGAGGTTTTAGTTAACGGAAATATTCCTTTGCGGTTCTTTCATTACAGCGGATACCAGTTCACTAAGCCGGATGTAATATGCAGGTATAACAACCGTTATGATTTTATTTCAAGGCCAGACGTAAAGAAGATCTTTAACGATTACCAGCAACTGGTAATGAACAACAATTACCAGGCATTAAGTAAAGTGGAACCGGTATACAAAAAGAAAGAACCACCTCCTGTAGAAGTGGTGGAAATAAGTACGCCAAAGAAAATTGCCCACAGGCTTAAGAGAACGGTACGGGTGTTTTTAGGGTATGAATAGATTGTTAGTCTGGCGTTAAGTATGATATTACGCATTATGTTGTAGTAGCTAACTTGGTAAGTGTTTTTTTAACCACGGAGGAAGAGCCGAGGTACCACAGAGGTCCACGGAGGAGCCTTCTCCGTGGACCTCTGTGGTACCTCGGCTCTTCCTCCGTGGTTAAAAACTGTTCGGATGGTTTACAGATAATACCTCTATTCACAATTAACACTACACCAGGCTGGCAGTGGCTGACTGCTCACTTATGATAAGCATGAAGAATTATGTTTGATACCCCCGTGCTCTTACTCATATTCAATCGTCCGGATAATACCAGGCAGGTTTTTGAAGCCATAAAGAAGGTAAAGCCTAATCAGCTATTTATTGCTGCTGATGGTGCGAGAGAAGGAAAAGAAGGAGAAATGGAACTTTGCGGGCAGGCAAGGCAAATTGCTACAGATGTGGATTGGCAGTGCGAGGTAAAAACTTTATTCAGGGAACATAATCTGGGTTGTAAATATGCCGTCAGTTCAGCCATCGACTGGTTTTTTGAACAGGTAGAACAGGGAATTATACTGGAAGATGATTGCATACCTAACCACGACTTCTTTGGCTACTGTGCACAGCTATTATACTATTACAAAGCTGATCCGCGTATCATGATGATATGTGGCACTAACTATTTACCTGCGGAAATATCGGATGCAATTAAACATTCTTATTTTTTTTCAAACTACTATCCTATCTGGGGATGGGCTACCTGGAAAAGGGCCTGGGATTTATATGATGTGGAAATGAAAAGCTGGGATAATTTTAAAGAACGCAGGCAACTGTTCTATCGATTCAGCAGTTCGAAAATTTCCAGCCATTACGAATATATGTTCGACCTGATTAAAAATGGTTTCGATACCTGGGATATACAGTGGTGGTACACCTGCATATTTCAAAGCGGACTGGCTATTGTTCCTAAATATAACCTGATCTCCAACATTGGTATCGTTGGTACGCATACAAGCACGCAGGGGAACTATAGCATTAACATGCCTACGCAGGGTATAAATTATAAAAATCTTATCCATCCGCATTTTGTATTTGCTGATAAGTACTTAAATGAAATGACTTATAAAAAATCGCATGCACAAATTGATATGGAAGAGCCTGTAAACGGTCATGATGCATCAAACGGCGTGGCAAAACTCAGTTCTGTAAAATATATCGTTAAAGGAGTTCTGAGGAGGCTTCTGAAAAAATAAAAAGGCGGTAATACTAAGGATTATAGTCAACTTAAAACAACCCATTGAATACTATTTGTAATATCTGCGGCAGCAATGCATCAAAAATATTTGATGCGTTAATTTTGGGAAAATATAAAACCGGTTATCATCAGTGCGAAAAATGCGGATTTATACAAACAGACAAACCTTACTGGCTTAATGAATCATACGTTTCCGCAATCAGTGCTCTTGATGTGGGCCTGATATATAGAAACCTTGATTTCTCCAATATAATACCTTCTGTTCTCGATTTGTTTTCAGGCCAGGAAGATACATATATCGATTATGGAGGCGGCTATGGAATCTTCGTAAGGATCATGCGCGACAAAGGATATCAGTTTTATCTCGATGATATATATGCTGAAAACTTATTTGCAAAATATTTTGAACTGAAGAATCATAAAGGCAATGCAAAGTTTGCAGCCTTAACGGCTTTTGAAGTGTTTGAACATTTGGAAGATCCGGTCAGTGAATTGAAGAAGATGTTTGAATTGTCTGACACGGTTATTTTTTCAACCGAGCTACAGCCACAGCCTGCCTTCAATGATGCCGCAGACTGGTGGTACTTTGTGCCCGAGATAGGGCAGCACGTATCTTTTTATAGCCTGAAGTCGTTGGAGGTTTTGAGTAAGCAATTTAACTGCAGCCTGCATACAAACGGATCGAATCTGCACATGCTTACCAAATTGAACCTGCCGCGTAATCC
>CAXTDO010000315.1:0-7062 GCA_964242315.1 uncultured Flavihumibacter sp. | reverse complement strand
CAATTAAGTGCTTCGCATCTTAATTGAACGTCCCCTCCTTGAAAAGGAGGGGAACTGGAACCCGAAAACCGGAAACCGAAACGGCCTCGATCACATCTATTTAACCGATACTGCCTGCCGCTTTATTAATATCCACCGCGATCTTGTAAATGAAATTAAACTGATCGACTACTGATTTGAGTTCCTGGAGAGATTTCTTGGTAGCAGTTTCCCATAAGCCCTGCTGCAATTCTTTCTTTCGTGTTTCCAGCAGCACATTTGCCTGTTCATTCAATAACCTCAAAGCATCTTTACCAATAATAGCAACCGATGTAGTTTTGTGTTCCTTCTTGAGAATGATTATCGAGTTGGTAAAATAATCACTGATGTCATTGCTTACTTCTTTAAACTTTTCCGAGCGGTAAATGGTTATCCTGGATTGAATATAGTACGATAAGGTTGCAATATGAGAGGTAAGCATGTGATTCAATACTACAAACTGGTGTATCTTTTCTATTCCTATCTGTTTTCTTTTAGGTTCGGAAAGCATACGGTTAAACGCATCTGATAAGTTGGCCAGTGATACCAGCGCATTCTTCCTGGCAAGCTGGTGCTGATTTTTAATAATTGGTTTTGTATCACCAAAAACACCGGCGGTAATATTGAAATATTTGCTGTTATCTTCCAGCATCTGAATCATGTAGGTAGTAATAGTAGTATGTTCCCAGGCCGGCACCAGAAAAATACTGGCTATAAAAGCAATCAGGGAGCCGATCCCCGTATCTATAACCCGGTCTGTTAAAACAGTTTTGAAGTTATCAGGGTATAGCAAATGAAAGAAGATAATGATGTAAGGAGTCATGAATAATACGGCAACAAGATAATAGTTCCTTATAAAAGTATAGGTGGTAGCCATCAGAAGTATCATAACAATCAGGAGGGCAGTACTATTTTTAATGAGGAACAATATCAATATGCCCACTAAAACGCCGCATACGGTTCCGATAAGCCTGTCGGCATTTCTTTTTTTTGTAAGACTGTAAGCAGGTTTCAGGATTACGATTATGGTGAGTAAGATCCAATAGCTGTGCCCGAATTTAAAGAAAAGCGAAATCAGGTAGCCGGCTAAAACGGCGACGCTTACACGAAGTGAATGACGGAAGATATTCGATTGAAAGCTGATGTTATCAAAAAAGATTTGCGGAGTAACATCCTGGTGAGTGGTGAAGCTTTTGTAATCCAGTTCATGCGAAGGCGCCTTGGTTAATTTCTTGTCGTAGGTTGAGTAATGATGAAGGGTCTGAAGCCGGTCTGCTATGTCACGGATATTGCCCAGGATTCCATGCAGACTGATAAACCCCTCTATATTATCGGGCTTAAGGAATGCTTTCCTCAACTGGTTGTATTCGTTTGTTGCTTCCTGTATATGCTGCGAAAGCACCTGGTTTTCTTCTGAAGCGCTTCCACTTTTTACAGCAATTCCTATGTGATCGAGTTCTTGTGCCAGGTTGAGAGCAAGTGTTCTGAATTGACGTAAGATGCCTGTACCGTCGAAAATATTATGAAGGGTGTTATAATCCTGGTAAGAGGTCATTACGCGTTCAAAAAGATCTGCCGCATCCAGGTAAATCATAATTAATGTACGTCCGGTTATGGTAGACTCTTTAACAATATCACGGGTTTTAAAAAGCAATTCCCCCACCAGGTCTTGCTTTTCCTGCACCACTATTTGTTGATGAAGAAGGTGCCTGTAAATGTCTTCGTAGTCGGCCTTGTGATCATAAAAGCCTGCCCTGATACGGAAATAATTTGCAATGCTTTCAATTAAATCACCAAGGGCCTGCTGGGCAAGTTTATAGGGCCATACACTATATAAAAGCAAACTGAACAGCATGTACCAGGTACCGCCTGCGAGAAGGTACAGTGTATTCCAGATTACATCCAGACCCTCCCGTTTGTGATCAATGTTTAAAATCATTACTAAAAGGGCCGCCAGGCCAATGGAACTGGCTCTTGCACCAAAAACACCCAGCATGGAAAAGAGAAAACAAAAAACAACCAGTACTATCCCTAACAACAGCGGAGAATGCGTAGTAAAACCAACCGCTAGCGAAACCACAAATACAGCCAGGTTACCAACCAGCATCCCGGTTCGCCTGTGACGTATGGGACCTGCGCTGTCTGTTGTGCTGACGCACATGGCGCCCACTGACAAAACCAGTCCCACCGCCAGCAGGTCAAACAGGCTCATAACAAGTGCCGGCACTAAGATACCTGCTGTCATACGAATACCCTGACTCAGGTAATGACTGTTTACAAAGCTTTTATAAGATTTTATATAGTCCATTCAGAAATTTAAAGATACAGCTTTCGGCTTTTAGCCATCAGCTTTGGGGATCAGCAAAAATCATGTGTTTTGAAGTATTGAGGTTGTTTATGCAGGCTACCCGTAATGTTATGTATTTTTACAAATCATGAAATATTTTGTACGGTTTTCTTTATTGTTATCATTTGCGATGGTTATTTCCTGTGGAGATAGCCCCAATGACAATCAACCTGTCAACCATACAGGTAGCAGCGCTGAAAATAGCGTGGTGCAGAAAAAGAAAGGTTACGATCTTGAAAAGGTGCAGAAAAGCGAGATGAAAAAAAAGTTAAAAGAAATCTCCGGCCTTCATTACTTAAAAGATAATTTATTTGTAGCCATCCAGGATGAGTCAGGAAAAGTATTCACTGTTAACTTTTCGAACAGTGAAATTGTGGAAGAACTGAATTTTGGCGATAAAGGTGACTATGAAGATGTGACGCTTGATAAGCAAAATTATTATGTGCTGGAAAGTGTGGGAAAAATATACAGCGTACCCCGGACCGGCGATATATCGAAACTTAAAACATTTGAAATTCCTTTTAAGAAACACATGGAATTTGAGTCAATTTACCTTGATCAACCTGGTGAAAACCTTATTATGATTTGTAAGAATTGTCCTGGCAAAAAAAACAATCTTACAAAATATGCATATGCCTTTAATTTAAAGAAAGAAGCATTTGCAGACGAGCCCTTATTTACTATTGACTTAAGTACGTTACCGGGAAATAACAATGTTGATGTTAAGCCTTCTGCTACCGCTATTCATCCTATCGAAAAAAAATTGTATGTGCTGTGTTCGGTTGGAAAAATGCTGCTGGTGTGTGATCTAAAGGGAAAGGTGGAACAGGCATGGCCACTAAATCCGCAAATTTATAAACAACCTGAAGGAATTGCTTTTACTCCCAATGGCGATATGTACATCTCCAACGAAGCAGCGGATGAGGAGAAAGGTAATATTTTAAAGCTGGTTTATGGTAAGTAGTGTTTTTTTTAACCACGGAGGAAAAGCCGAGGTAGCATGGAGGTTCACGGAGAAAGCTCCTCTGTGTAACCTCCGTGCTACCTCGGCTTTTCCTCCGTGGTTAAAAAAACACGCACCACCTAACGCTAACTTACAGCCCGCAACTGGCAATCTGTAAGCAGCGAAAGATATTCTTCCATTTCATGATCCATCTTAATACCTACCCTGAGGGCCTTCAATCCTCTTACACCGGGTAATTCTTCGAGGTCAAAATATTCAACTGTTTCTTCCAGCAATCCCTCTTTTTGCAGGTATTCAATATACAAAGTATATTCCTGTGCTTCTTTATCGTGTGCAAATACTATAGCAATTTTTCCCGGCTGTGTTAATCGTTCGCAGCTTCCCATTATTTTAATTTTATCTATCCGCTTCTTAATGATCTCGTAATGGATGTTATAGGCGCCATCTACATCAAACTTTCGTTCCGCTACCCTGAAACTTATTGACAGAGGTTTACTATGCGCCAGTATCAGTTGAGTAGTATCCATTGGAACCGGAATGCGATGTTGTAAGTGTCGCACCTTTTGTGCTGCTTTTACAAGGGTTGTCAGTTGCCATAACTTCAGGTTTTTCAGATAGAATTGGTCGAATGGGATTTCCGGGGTAATTGACTGGCCAATGTAGATGTTAAAATCTACACCATCCGTAACAAAATATTCAAAATAATGAGCATAGATTTTCTGAACTTTTACCTGTTCCTGGTTAATAAATTTTACCAGGTCATTATTAATCATTGCAATACTCTCTTCAAATGCAGTGTACTGCTTTGATATTTTATTAGTATTGGTATTTAAAAGAAGAAAGTAATTATCAATATCGCTGCTTATAGCAGGTACCGCCTTTTTCAAATGATTGAACAATCCTGTAATATCATCATCAAGGAAATTTTGAATGGTCAGTTCATCTCCGGGAAACAATACCAAAGAAGCAATGCGTATATATTTGTCAATACGATAACTTATTTCCTGTAGTGAAAAAAGATAGGTTTCCTTTTTGGCTTTTTTAATGATATGCTCTGCAAGCTGTAGTTGTTCCAATAAATCTTTTTGAATGGCAGTACTTCTTTCAATCGATGAATTTCGCACGTCAATAGACCCGTATAAAGGAAATACATTTTCAAAAACTATATTTTCAATTTTACTATCATGGCCTTTATTTTTTTGATCGATATAATTGCATGCCGTTTCATTAAATTTCCAATTAACGGATGACTGCACAGCCGTAAACTGTTCTTTTATAACTCTGTCAATTTCATCACTCATCTTTGCAGATTGTTTTTCCAGGGCAAATACTAATAAAGGGATCACCGGTTCTATCTTGTGCAAATGATGCTTTTCAATTTCACCGGCTTTATTTGTAAGAATTGATAAAACTCCCATCAGTTCAACCCCAAATTTTAATGGAAATAATATCAGACTTTTAACACCACTTTCTGCATATGATTGTAGAAACTGAAACTGATACAGCAATGAACTGGAAAAGTTTGAAATGACAAGGGATGTGCGTTCCCGAAAAAGTTCTTTTAACTGCACCCATAAAGGGGAATCATTTGAAGTAAAATTAACCGGCTGCAACATAAGATTATCATAACTGTCTACTCCTAGATCCTTTCCATATCTGTTATCTCTTATAACAGAAACCAGGCTGATGCTGGCTTCAGGTAACTCTGTGAGATGCTGCACCTGCTTCTGTAAGCTTTCAAACGATTTCAGGTCACCGAAATACGGCATTGTTAACAATATGTTCTTGATTGTATTGGTACATTCCATTTTGGTTACATCTCTTACCCTGATTATCATTATCCCTTCCCATGAAAAAAGGTGCAAAGGCAGTGCTTTTTCCAGTAACTCATAGCACCTGGTGTTACTGAAAAGTTTCGACAGGCTTGCAATATCAGGTAACGGCACATCTTGTACAAGAGTAACTTCAATAAAATCAGGCATCAATTCAAATTCCAAAAACTTTTGAACACCTGGGATACGGTCGGCTACCGGATAAATAAAAGTGTTATTATGGATCAACGTAATTCCATAAAACTTTTTAAGTATTAGCTGATAAGTTATTCTCACGTTAACCGGCAATAAATTGATCTGTTCACCAATAGCGCAATGACATGTTTTACTGTCAGAAAATAATGTTTTATACTTCTCTGAAGAATAAATTATGTTGTTTGAAAAAGGCGCCGCCAACGCATAAGAATCTAATTTAAAATTTGAGTCATCAAAAGCTTCAGTAATCATTTCATCAATCAATAGATCATGTTTACTCATAATGTCTGAAGCGGTTTCAGGCACACGAAGATCATCAACTAAAGAAATTTCTTCAATCGATTTATAATAGTCCGTTGACTTGCCATTATTTTTAAATTGTTTTTCTTTCAGGTATGTAATCAATGGTCTGAAGGAGAGAAAAGATAAGCATGACGGTTTATCTTGTAAATTAAGAAGGGTTTTCTCCATAAAAAATGTTTATAGACGGGGTATAGGATTGCTATATAACGATATTTATGAATGAAGATTTTAATTAGTGAGTCGCCTGATAAGATACTTATTAACATTAGGTGTATTTACTTATTGCCGTTGCGGTGTCAACGATAACCCGATCACATGCGCAGTTTTGTAGTTGCGTTATCAGCGCCTTTGTCTTCCTATTACAAAGGCTATTTTTACTAACGCTGAAAAGTACGCATCATTATTTTTTTCGTTTCCCCTGATAGCACCAGGTGTGTTAGTGAAGGCAGGATCATTGGTTAATCTGCGGTCGGCCAGCTTTGCTGCCAGGTATGCTTTGGAAAATGTAAAATATTGTTTAAATACCACCGGATCAACATAGTTTTTGCTTACATCATCTAAATAATCGGTCCACAGCTTGCGGTATGTTATCTCGAAACGAACATTTAAAACAGGTGAAGCTTCGTATTTAAATCCGAGTCCAAACGGCATATTAAATTGCGTAAGTTTATAAGTCTTTCTATCGGGGTATTGTTCAAATCCCTGGCCTTCCGTATGAAAGTCGGAAACCTGTATCCAGGTGTGGTTATAAAAAGTTTCAGGACTGAATCTGAAAGATCCGATCCCGGCAAAAACATACAGGCTGACCAAGGGCGGTTCTGCATCATACCGTTCAAAAATTGAAAAGGGATATAGTTCAACGGAACACGACAGTTCCCTGATTAGCGAACGAAAATTCAGATTCCGAACATAACGGTCATGAGCTGCAGACAGGTCGTTTTTTAATACGTTATCATTTGCAGTAACTTTTCCGAAAGCAAGCTCCAGCCTTGCTCCAATAACATCTTTGTAGTTTGCGCCAACAAACAGACTGCCTGATGGGCGGGTGTTACTCCAATTAACGTCTTTAATAAATTTGCTGCCGGTGCCTTTTTTACCTCCCAGGTCTGTGAGGCAGTTCATGCCGCCCGCAGCAACGCCGGTTTCCCAGGTAAGTGAAGATTCATAGTAATTGTCGTTATAAAAATAATACTGGCTGTATGCGGAGAACCAACAGCCGATTGCTATAATCAGCGTTACAACTTTTTGCATGGCAACTTCTTTTGATGAGTAAGTTACATGCAGGAAAGCCTTAGATTAAGGGTGAAAGAACCCTGCTTTCTGGTGTTTGAGTTGCATGAAATTTTATGTGTTTTTTTTAACCACGGAGGAAAAGCCGAGGTAGCACGGAGGTCCACGGAGAA
>CAXTDO010000314.1:0-7096 GCA_964242315.1 uncultured Flavihumibacter sp. | reverse complement strand
GGAAAAAGTTGAAAACAGTTGAATTAGATCTGCCTTTCAACGTTACAGCAGAGTATAGATTTTCCACTCCCCTGATTAAAAACATAATAATAAGCGTCACTATTCTAATGTTAGTATTATTGTGCTTTTTTATTGCAAGAACAAGGCAGCTTAATAAACAAAAGAAAAAAACATTAGCCAAGGAAGCGGAGTTGAGTGACGCCTACGTGGTATTGCAGCAACAGAGCAATTTGCTGGCATCTGAAAAGGAACGTTATGCAGATCTAAGCCAGGACTTGGCAATACAAAACGACGAATTAAAGGACCTGCAATTTTCGTTGAACGAGCTATCCCAATGTAAAGATATGGATAACATAACTTCCACATCGCTTTCTCAGATGACCAGCTCCAATATTTTTAAATTTGACTACGCTATCTTTTATAAGATAGATTATTCACAGGAGCGACTTTATGGTGGGCGGGCTATGATAGACGATAAGCTGGAAAATGTTCCGGATACGTTTTCATTAAAATCCAACAACACGCTTGATGCTTGCGTTTTTGAAGACAAAATCATAGAAGTGCGCAACGACAAGATCATAGAAGTGCGCAACCAGGTTTTATCCGGGATGAATTATGATCCTCCACCGGTTCCAAAGCTGCTGGATCCATACATAGCAAGCGGGCTTGTGAGATTATTTGTTCCTGTACGGCCTAGGCGCAGGATACTAGAAGTGGGCGATCTGCCTGATAGCACACAGGCTTTGTTGGAAGTGGGATTTTACAAACAAATGCCGCGTAAGATAGAGAATCCGCTGATAACCAAGGTTGGCATTTACACAACCAGCCTGGGATTATCTTATAAGCTGTTAAGCGGGAAAGTTGTTGAATTGGCGGTTCAGCAAGTGCTGGAAAGCGGAAAGAGCACTGGTGATAATCATAAACTATATCTTGACACCATATTTGAAAAGATCTGCAATTTTATTAAAGCCGATTACGGCGTCGTTTTCCTTTTTTCGTTCAATCATAACATTAATCGCAATAATACTTTGCCAAATGATATAACCTCCAGATTCAAAAGCCGCGATGCTGTTGAGCAAATTGAAAGCATCAATCCGGGCTTACGGCTGTTTTCTTACAAATCCCTGCAGTCAGGTGAAATTGCGTTTGAGAATGATGTTGCCGCAAAATCTGGAAACGATAAGTTAAATTACTCGCGTATATCAATTCCTGTTAAGGTTAATTCGCAATCAATAGGAACAGCGGAAATTATAAGTTTTAAACCGCAGTTTTATAACACTGATAATATTAGTTTCTTAGAAAAGTGCTTTGCTGTAGTTGGTGAAGATTTCATTATAAAAAAATTTCACAATGTGCTGGGCGGCCTTAGCTCATTAGAATTCATACCGCGGGATCCTGTAGCAAACCTTCCGCCCATCATTGCTCTGATCCAAAAGTATTTCCGATGTGATTACGTAAGTGTTTGGATGCGCAATTACGATAAAGAAAAAATTGAGTTCAGACAAATAAAAGCCAGTGACGGAATAGAAAGGAAATCTAAAAATTATGGAAAAAAGAGCATTGCTTTAGGCGGCAGCATCCCGGAATTCAAACCTATCGACTTAACAACTGGAAAGCCTGATGAAAGCAACGCACCGTTCTGGGAGTTTGCAAGGGACAATGAAATGCTCTCATTTATACAGATCCCGTTACGGATAGATAAGCATCATTACGGCTTTATAAATATTTATTCTAAAAGGGCGTTGCATTATGAGCTGTTCCCTATAGACAAACAATTCCTAGAGCAAGTTGCCAATAAGGCCATTGCCTCTTTTGTCACATCCAAAATGATCTCCACATTCTCGGAAATATCTCAGTCGCTGGTTACAAAGGAGTTGAAAAGCGTATTGCAGAACATTGCAGACTCTGCAAGGGAATTGCTTAATTCTGACCCGGTAATTCTTTTCAGGTATGAGATGGGAAAAGGTATATTGTATAAGGAAACACTTTATTCTGGCTTTCTCTATGACAAGCCCCGGCTTGAGCAAGGTAAGCGCGCCAACTTTATTGAATTAACCTTAGAGAGTGGCAAGGAGTTTTATGAAAGCACTGAAGAGCTGCCGAAAAATTACCAATTAACAAGCCAGGAAAATGGAAAAGAGCAGGAAAATTTCTGGTTACGTGAGAAGATAGCATCGCTGGCCATCATTGTATTGAAGCACGATAATAATCCGATTGGTTTAATGTGTTTTAACTACAGGCAAGAACAGGTTTTTTCTCCTTATATTAAAGAATTGATTAAAACTTTTTCTGCGTTGGCATCTGTGGCTATTAATAATATTTTGAATATAGTACGGATAAAAGAACAGGAGCGTCAGCTAAAAGAAAAGAACGAGAAAGTTACTTTTGAAAACGAGCAAGTACATAAAAAGATGCAGTCCATGCTGCCTTTTGCGGAAGCTACGTCTCTTATGGAAATTGTGCGCGCCGTTAATCATGACATTCGAACCCACCTTTTCAAGCTTCAGGGAAAAATCGAGTCGATATTAAAAGACTATCCCACAGACAAACTTGATAGCATTGCAGTTGCTATCGAGAAGGACATAGACAATGCAGAGACCATGATCGATCTTTTTTCGCCTAATAGCTTTAAGATCTCGGAGTCTGCAAACTTAAATGAGCTGGTTAAAAAAGTGGCAGAACTGTTTAGTGGCAGGTTGGGTGAGCACGAACAAGGGATAAGAATTAACTTGTCCCTAAGCGGAAAGGGCGATATACGCTGCAGCCCGGCAGTTCTGTCAATGATTATATTTAATCTTCTATCTAATGCTGAGAAGGCCATTGAGCAGCTTTGGTTAAAGAATGACCAAAGGAATAAGAAAGGAAAAAGAACGGGTGTTCCGGAAGGAAGAATAAAAATTACCACAAGCCATAACGATAATGATAATTCTTATAGTTTAATTGTTCAGGATGATGGTATTGGAATGGACAATGATGTAAAGAAGCAGATATACGAACCGGGATATTCAAATTCTCCAAAAGGTATGGGTATTGGACTTTATTTTGTGCACGAGAGCATTACAAAGTTGTTTAAAGGAACAATTGAATGTGAAACTTATAAGAACGAAGGAACAATATTTACGCTTAAATTCAGACAGCAGCAAACCGAATCTTAAAACTCTGATCATGGAAAATACGACTACTCAAATTTCTTCCATTAGTGATCCCCAGTTAGTTATCATAGAAGATGATATTGAGATTGCCCAGGAGATTACCCCTTTCATTCAAAAGCATGTTAACCAGGTTGCTTATGTAATTGATGAAGATGTATTGAAGAGATTTCTTGCGCAGAAAAACCAGTTACGCGTGTTCCTGGTAGACATAAATCTTGGTGGTGGCAGAAAAGAAGCGGGTTATGAGATGATAAGGATCATTAAAGACAGAGCCCCAAGAAACCTGGTGATTGTTTATACTGCTAACGGAGACAGGGATGAATGTATGAAGGCCGGGGCTGATCATTTCATTTTAAAAGGTGGCTCAAAACGCTCAGAGGCATTCCGGGAGATAAACCGGTTAATTGAAGAACATTTGCTTCAGTATCAATTTTATGCCAGTTCAATTAGTGTCTATGAAGGTGAAGTAGCTAACATTGACAGGGAAAATAACCTGATCATGATTGAATACGCCAATGAGGAAGAAGATGCTATTGTAGAGTGGGAAGTGGAAACGGAGCAGCTTTCACACATTAAAAACCTGAGTGCTGGTACAAGATTAAAAGTTATCGTTAAAAAGACGCAGGACGGATACAAGGTTTCTTTTGAAAAGTTAGACAAACCCCCTGATCGATATATAAACGAAAACTACAGAAACTTGTCTGATTCAAAAATTTTTTCAAATAAACCGCCAGAAGAATGAAGCTCAATATTACGTTTAAGAACGTTGGTCAGGGCGATACCATTTTTATCGATTGGGAAGATGGAGTGGATAACAAAAAGAAGTACGGCCTGATAGATTGTAATCTTGTCAATGGTGGAATTGCTCCGGTGATCAGACATATTCAAAATGCGAGACCTGCAATTACGGAATTCGAATTTGTGGTAATGAGCCATCCTCACTCAGATCATTTCTCGGGCTTCCCGGCATTCCTGGAGTACTGCAAGGTGAACGGTATTATAATCGAAAAGTTCATTTTCACAAGCGCATTCGATAAGGTCAGAATAAAAGGAATGCTAGAAAGAGAGTATGACCCGGAAGAGATTATTATATCATCGGTTAACAGGGATAAACATAAGAAATTACTGCACAGGCTCTATTCAATACTGGATGAAGAAGATAAAATCACGCCAAATGGCGTAATCAAATACATTTTTTCGATATCAAGTGATTATCAGTTGAAATTAAACGACGACACTTACATTACTTTTTACTCCCCGTTTAATCCTGAACTGAATAAATATCTTCTTCAAACATTTGACATCAGTGATGATGAAGAAAGTCAAATAAAGGAGAAAGAAAACAATCCGAACGCCAATTATTTATCAACACTGACCAGAATAAGCCATAAAAAGGACTGGCAAATTTTGCTATGCTCCGATGTTATGAATGATTCCCTGGAACGGATAATGAGGGACAAGAATTGCTACAAGAATTTACAAGATACACGCCTTTTGGCAATCCAGATCCCTCATCATGGATCTCGCCACAACCACCTTGAACATTTTTGGCAGGGATTTAAAGAATTCGAAAATTCAGAAGTTATTATATCTGTCGGCGAGCGCTACAAACATCCGAATGTGGATGTCATTAATTTTTTCCGGGATAAATGCAAGGGGGTGCATTCAACAAATTTTGTAGGAGGCTACAAGGAATCTTTTTCCACCAAGCCAAAATCCCCAAAGATGCAAAAATTACTGGTCGTCATCAATACTCCGGGGATTTGCAAAGCTAAAAAGTATGAACAGCAGGCCATGGGAGAAGGCCACCCTCCGTGCTGTGAAAAACAAATTCATATAGAAGTGACAGAAGACGGAGAAACAACCTGCAGAGTTGAAAATATCTTTACTTAAATTTAAATGTAATCGCTTCTGGTAAGCCATGCTTTTTAGAAAGATTTCACTTTTTCTTGCTTCTTTTATAAGGCCGGTTCCTTGCCGTGATCTTTCATCTTTCTTACTGCAGCAACGTGACCCGGTTTGTTTCTTTGCTGCAACTGCGGCGTGCTTCCACTTTGTTTTACAAATTTCATAATGTCGCTTTGGTGGCTTATCTGACTTGCGATCAAAAGTTTAGGCTGATTAATACATGTAATGCAACAAGTGCTATTATAGTTGGTCATCAATAATTGCCGAAATCTGTATTGATTAGTCTGGTCTTTACCAATATAGCACCTTTTGAGTATAGGATGATTTAAGCTTATACTCCCGCATTTTCATGTTTAAGCTGCCCTTACATTGGTTATATGCTAATTCAATTTCTTTACGTGCTTTTAAGATTGATTTCGCCCAATATTTAGAGTGCCTATCTGTCTTTCGTCGCGTTCCATAATTAACTCTAAATTTTTAAAATCCAAATCCACTTCTTCAATCATCATTGTTTTTATTATTATGCCAGAATGTGGAGGATCTTCAATCTTAAAATTATATTTAGTTTACAGACCTGTTTTTTTGCAATTTATCAATAATCATCAGCCAATAATGGAGATCTGTTTGAGAGTAGTATAAGTGACTCTCTTTTTTCTAATGAGGATAGTAAAGTCAGAAGGTAATAAATTTGTGCTATAAAAACGAGAGATTCGCAACGCGAACATGTTAGTGAACCAGTTTGGAGCGTATTCATCAGTATGTCGTTCTGCATCAGTTCCTTCAATATTTAAAGTGAGGTTCAAAATCTCTTACGTACAGATACCATCATAAAGAGCTGTTTTTTTGGGTTTGTCCAAACTTGATTCATCTACAAAGCGAGATTCATTGGATACTCTTTCCTCAAGGGATGTTGATTGAAATACTGCTTCAAAAAGAGGCTTATGAAAGAGCACATCTTTTTGCATCCTCCGCCGGTATAGAATTTATAAATAGTCTAAATTTACAGGTAGATCAAAATCCAGGTTACTAACAATGTTATACAGCAATAAAATGTTTGAGTGCATTCGTATAAGTTTTTCATGTGCCCTTATTTTTATATTTCACACTATATCTTATGCACAAAACATTTTGCCAAATGTTAATCGGATCCTGTTTCTGGGTAACAGCATAACATGGCAGGGCAATTATGTAATTGATGTTGAAACATATTTAACTGCTCATTACCCTGAGCGGCATCTTGAAATCATCAATGTTGGCTTACCGAGTGAAACAGTTTCGGGTCTTTCGGAGCCAGGCCATGCTGGTGGCAGCTTTCCGCGGCCTGACCTGCATGAGAGATTGCAACGGATATTGCAACAAACAAAACCAGATCTTGTATTTGCATGCTATGGAATGAATGATGGCATCTATATGCCTTTTGATGCCGGTCGCTTTCAAAAATTCAAAGACGGCATTATATGGATGCACGATGAAGTAGTAAAAACCGGCGCAAGACTTATTCATGTAACACCGCCAGACTATGATGAATTTAAAGGTAAGAGTAAAGGTTATTCGGCGGTGCTTGATCGCTATTCTGATTGGCTATTAAGTAAGCCCTCTTCATCCGGATGGCAAGTGATAGACATTCATTCCCCAATGAAAAAGTACCTGCTGGCGCATAGAAAAGTAGATGCTGAATTTAATATGGATGGCTTCGCTTTGGCACCGGATGGTGTGCATCCCGGCGAAGCCGGACACTGGATCATAGCCAGGCAAATTCTGGCTTATTTGGGATTTAAAGACGCTGCAAAGGCTGCCGGAATTGTAGAAAGTCTACACTCAATTTCAAATATACAACCCATTTTAAAATTGGTTACAGAGCGTCAAAATTTGATGAGAAATGCATGGCTCACTGCAACAAAATATAAAAGACCCGGATTGCCTGTCGGCTTACCGTTAAGCGAAGCACAAAATATATCGCGTGAATTGGAACATGAAATAATAGCGTTAATTCAAAACAAAAAAATTGCTGAAGTTTATTTGATTGGGGGACAGTC
>CAXTDO010000313.1:0-7100 GCA_964242315.1 uncultured Flavihumibacter sp. | reverse complement strand
TCGGTAAAGCCTGCGAGAGCCGGGCCAACTAAATCTTTTTTTAACGCATGGCAACTTCCGCAATTTGTACGGAATAAAGCAGTACCGTCCTGAGCTAAGATAGGATTTATAGAAGAGAAGATTGTAATAAAAAACAAGCAGGATAATAACTTTATAACATTCGGTCTACAATGAATCATATGCTCAGAGATATCGGTTAACAGATGGAAAAATATCCTAGGTCGGATGCAAAAATAAGTCAGGATTTTAACATATTATCAACATTGAGTACTTTTTTTTTCTCTTGCTGGGCCTGCATTTCAGCGAATTATATAATTAAATGATTTCGTATTGTCATGTTTATGTCAATGATTTTTTTTAGTGACACTCGAAAAAATAGCAATCATTTGTCACCGTAATTTCACTAATTTTTGCTGATAAATTATTGCTGTCGGCAACTGAGAACTGATATCATTTTATAACTTAATATCTGTTACAATTAAAATAGGTTTGTGATTATGTTTAAGCGGCTGCAACAAAAATGGAAAGTTACCGGAACACAATTGTTTCTTATACTTTGTGTATTTGCTATCACCGGAACAGCTACTGCTTTTATAACAAGGCAAATTACTACCTGGATGGCGATTGATGCGTCATCAGTATGGTATTGGATAATGAAATTGCTGGTATTGATTTTCGGATATCAGTTTGTAATATTAATTGTTGCCATTCCCTTTGGCCAGTTCAGGTTTTTCTGGAACTATGAAAAGAAAATCCTCCGCTGGCTGGCGAGATTGATTGGGATAAAACAGTAATGCATTAAATAGTAGCTGATTTTGTAAGTTTTTTTTAACACAGAGGGCACAGAGTGAGGAAACACAGAGAGCACAGAGATGCTCTGCGGTCTCTGTATTTCCTCACTCTGTGCCCTCTGTGTTTAAAAAACTATTCGAACGGCTGATAGATATTATTTAAAGTTGAGTATTAGATATTTTCTCTTAATTGAACAACATTGTAATGAAGCATGTTTTATTTTACCTTCCCTGCCGTAGTTTTGACAGATGCATACAATTGCGATTTTTGCATCAGGAACGGGAAGCAATGCTCAAAAAATTATTGACTTCTTCCGAAATCACCCCTCCATAAAAATCGGACTGATCGTTTCCAACAAGCAGGAAGCAGGCGTTATGCATATTGCAAAGATCGAAAACATACCGTCCCTGTTATTGAATAAAGAGAAATTTTTCCAGGGCAATGCTTATATAGATGAGTTCCAGGAGCAGGGTATCAGTTTTATTGTGCTGGCAGGCTTTTTATGGAAAGTACCATCGGATCTGATTAAAGCGTACCCGAACAGAATTGTTAACATTCATCCGGCCTTACTGCCTGCCTATGGCGGAAAAGGAATGTATGGCAATTTTGTTCATGAGGCTGTAATTAAAGCGGGTGAAACCAAAACCGGTATTACTATTCATTACGTTGACGATCAGTATGATCATGGCCCGGTAATTTTTCAGACCAGCTTTCCGATCGACGAAAACGATACACCTGAAACAATCGCTCATAAGGTTCATTTATTGGAACATCACCATTATGCAACCGTTATTGAAAAGGAGCTCAGCCGCATTTGATTTGTTTAAACGTTCATTCTACCGTTAACACCTCACTGTTGTGTTTAGGCGTTAATTTGTTAAATCATTCCTTCTCGTACTTACTATTACTGTAGATAATGTATCATTACAATAGAAAAATGTTACTTTTTGTTTACTGCCCGCTGGTTTACACTTTTATTGGCTGTTTCAGGTTCGTTCCTGGTTTGTAATGCTTCATTTTGCCAGGTGACCGTCAGAGGATCTGTTTACGACATGTCGAAAACAAGACCCCTCGCAGGTGTCAGCGTAATGAGTACATCCGGCAAAGGCACGGCTACAAACGACCTTGGGAATTATTCCATTGAAGTAAATGAAAATGATTCTCTCTATTTTTCCTATCTGGGAAAGCCTACCGTAAAATTTGCCGTTAAAACCATACCTAACCTGGGCGGGTTTGATCTTTCGCTTCATGTTCAAACCAATATATTACCTACCTACCTTGTGATGCCACCGAGTTATAAATTCGACTCGGTTCAAAACAGGGAAGCGTATGCGAAGGTTTTCAATTACAGAAAACCAGGACTTGGAATTTCAACCAGCCCCATGGGATCGGGTGGCGCCGGCGTTGGCCTTGATCTCGACCAGCTTATCAATGTATTCAGTTTTAGAAAAAATAAAAGCATGCTTGGTTTTCAACGCAGACTGATAGCCGAAGAAGAAGATAAATTTATTGATCACCGGTTTAGTAAAACTCTGGTAAGAAAGATAACTTTGCTCAACGGCCCAGACCTTGACAGGTTCATGAAATTGTTCCGCCCTACTTATCAGTTTACACAGGAAAGTAGCGAATACGAATTTTATTCATACATTAAACAGGCTTTTTTAAAGTATAAAGCAAATTTCCGGTGAATTAAGCGGCCAGTATGTAAACTTAAATCTAATAACAATGGATCAACTTACATTAGGCATAGGAACGAGGCTGCAACATACGGCTTACGGGCCGGGAGTAATTGTTGGGGTAAAATATGCCACTTACCTGATATCGTTTATCCATCACGGCATTAAAGAAATTGACAAGACGGATAACAAGCTGGAAGAGATCATTCCTGAAAATGTAACGCTGGAACTTGAAACCGCTTCAGTGGTTGAAAAATCATTGCTTAAAATTCTACGCATGTGGAATGATACTCAGGAAATTGTTTCCATCGGTGACCGGTGGATAGGTGGAACCATGTTGCTGCAACCAAAAGATGCCAGTCAAAAACCAAAAGAGATCCCTATTGATGCCTTCTTTCATAAAATAGTAATGCTTCGCGACCGCCTGCGCGTGATGGAACAACAGATTAATGCCCATAAACAATTAACCGACCAGGACAAAGTAAACCTCCAGCAATATATCACCCGCATTTACGGATCGCTTACTACGTTTAATGTGCTGTTTAAGAATAAGGAACAATGGTTTGTGGGGTCGGGAGAGTAGATCTGAACGCTTAAGACCTATAAGGTTGAACTCGTAGTGAAAGACCCGACAATTAAACCTTATAGGTCTAAAATACAGACGGTGTCATTTTCCGGCTCAGATAAGAATGCCACAATAGATAAGCTGCAACCGTTCTGTAGGGCTTCCAGGTATCGGCTATAAAACCCAATGCTTCCCTGGATGTTTCTTTAGGAAGATTTTTTATTTGCTTCAGGCTATTTATTAAAGCAATATCGCCTAATGGAAAACAATCGGAACGGTGCAGCGCCATCATAAGGTAAATATCTGCCGTCCAGTTGCCTATGCCGGGCAGTGCAGTTAATGATAACTTAACCTCATCATCAGGCAGTGTTTCCAGTTTTTTTAAATCCAGTTGTTTTGAGATGATAACATTTGCAAGATGTCTTGCATAAGATATCTTTTGCCGGCTGAAATAACATGCTTTCAATTCTTCATCAGATAGTGCAAAGAGTTTTGCCGGAGTAATAACACCTAACCGTGACTGTAATTTAACTAGAGCTGCTTTAGCGGAGGCCAGCGAAACCTGCTGTTCGAGTATAATATGAATTAATGTTTCGAAACCCGGTTTGCGACTCCAGAATGGCGGATACCCATACTGATCAATGATATTTTTTAAGGCCGCATCCTGTTGGCCAAGGACATTGCACAGGCTATGGAAACTTGCCTTCTCAAGTGTTATAACCATTGATGATACTATGCATCTTTATTTTTCCTGGGCCTGTTTTTAAAAGCGTTCATTGCATTGCGGGTAGATTCAGAAACCACGAGTTTACCACTGATGGCAGCCCTTTCCTTCAGCAATTCATCCCAGTGATCGGTTCCTTTCCACAGCATCTTTTTAGTTTCTTTCATTGCTTCGGGATTGGAATGAACAAGGCTGTTTGTTAACCGTTCAATTGATTCATCCATACCTTCGGCACCAGCGTGTACTTCAGCGAACAGCCCTTTTCGTTTGGCCCAGTCGGCATTACGCCACATGGTTGCATCAATGGCAAGCTGACTAAACGCAGTATTGCCAATCTTTCTTTCAATTGCCGGTCCTACTACAAATGGCCCAAGACCAATGGAAAGCTCACTTAGTTTCACCTGAACATTTTCCAGGGCAATGCAGTAATCAGCAGAAGCGGCAAGGCCCACACCTCCTCCGATACAGTTTCCATGAATACGCCCGATTATAAATTTCGGACACTTTCTCATGGCATTGATAACGTTGGCAATGGCACGAAAAAATGCCGTGCCATCGCTGATATTTTTAATTGCTAAAAGTTCATCAAAATAAGCCCCGGCACAAAAAGCACTCTCGCCTCCGGATCGAAGTACAATCACTTTTGATCTGTCGTCATTGCCGGCTGAATGAATCTCCTGTTCAAGATCGCTTAAAATTTTCTCCGGTAATGAATTACTTTGAGGATGAAAGAATTCAATAGTGGTAACCCCGGTATGCGTTTCCACTTTAACATAGCCGTCACTTATTTGGTGTATCATATAGCTGAATTATTGGTAACTGAAGCGTGTTGATCTCTTCAAAGTTAGTAAGTGTTTACACATCTTTTCGGTATAAACCTGTTACTGGTTCATTAATCCGAACTGGTGTTATGTTAATTCTATTTCATATTTTATCGCCGTTCGGATAATTTTAACCACGGAGGAAAAGCAGAGGTAGCACAGAGGTCCACGGAGGAGGCTCCTCTGTGGCACCTCCGTGCTACCTCTGCTTTTCCTCCGTGGTTAAAAAATACTCTTACAACATGAGCTATTATTATTCAATGCGTAACTTCCTCCTTAACCTAACACTGGTTATCGCACAATGAAAAAGCGTACATACAACCAGATAAACGGTGTAGCAACTATCAGGGAATCGAAACGGTCAAGGAAGCCGCCGTGCCCCGGCATAATGTGACCGCTGTCTTTTACATTAGCCATTCGCTTAAGCTTGCTTTCCAGTAAATCACCTAACGTACCTATTATAGCGGCAACAGATGAGATTGCTAAAAGATGTTTCCAGGGAAATATTTGTTGAAACACTAGTGTAACGAGTATGATGCACAGCAATGCGCCACCGATTGTTCCTTCCCAGGTTTTTTTCGGCGATATTTTAGAAAATGGTGTTTTACCTATCCAGGAGCCTACCAGGTAAGCCATCGTGTCATTAGCCCAGATGCTAAGGATACTAAGAAGTGGAATGAGCCAGGGTGCTGTATTCAACGAAATGCCGCGATTTCTCAAATCTATCATCAGGGCCCAGCTAAGAGAAATATAAATCAACCCTGCTATGGAATAACCAATATTCTTCAGGATAACTTCTTTTGAGAACAGCAGTTCTATAATCGGCAAAAGAAAAATAAAAATTAACCCCAGCCACCAACCTATTGAATGTAACGGTAACCTCCCAAAATTATAAGCATCGTTTGTAAAATACAGCATTAAACACCAGCCCGCCAGCATTACGCCATATTTGTGAAAAGCTGTAATCTGGGTGTAATCTTTGTCGATCAATCCTAATAGTTTCTGATATTCCAGCCAGCATCCAAAATGGATAATTGTAAACAGTAGAAAAAAGCTCCAGTTATTCCATAATAATCCAGCCATCATTATAATTACAAAAACAGCGGACGTAAGGGCCCTTGTTTTAAGTGTCTGGACATTAAAAGCCATTCAAAATCGTTTACGTTTAAGCAATATACTGATCTCGTGGGCCGATATGAAAATCATCCGTGTCGTACACTTCCGCAAATCTGGTGTGAGAAATTTTATTCATATACACCATAATTCCAACTACTAAAAACGTACTTGCTGTAATCATCAGTACAGAAAAGTTAGGGTCTTTTTCAGCGAATTTCGGGTTATTGTATACCAGTATCACCTGCAGTGCATTATTTAGGAAATGCGCCAGCAAACCAGGCCATAAACTGCCGCTGTACCAATACAAAGCTCCCAGTATAATTCCCAGTGCCAGGCGGGGAAAGAAACCCATGAAGCCGTGTAAGGCAGAGAATAACACGGCAGTAATTATAATACCTACCCATGCGCGTTTGGTCAATAAAATTAATAGTCTTTGTAATATGCCTCTGAAAAAAACTTCTTCGGTTATCGCCGGTACTACTCCAATTATAATCAGCATCATAAACACATCACGGGGCGACTTCATGTCGAGAAAACTTTGAATCATTTTGTTACTCTGTATTTCGGAGTTCCTTATCATCTTTTCAACCTGTTCCATGCTTTTTGGCAGGTGTATGTTTTGATTTACTTCGCTTAGCCATGCTACCATTGGAAAAGAAGCCAGCAACAGCAATACGCCAATAAGTATAAAACTTTTTGGCACTGGGTTTTTTAAGCCAACATATTGAAGTGGCTTCGGATCGGAGAAGTAAGCAAAAAAAACAGCAGGAAGTAAAAAAATTACTATGGAAAGAATTACCTGAAGCACTTTCAAAGCAGGTATCAAGGCCGGATTGGAAAGATCCATGGTGCGTAGTTCCAATAATGGTATGCCATAATATCCGGTTAGAATTAGCACAGCGATAAAACTTGAGAGCAGATAAGCACCGAACGTAAAACCTCCAAAAATCAGCAATTGCATCCATCCCGGCTTATACTTCAGATATTTGTTCATACACAACTTGTAACTTTATTGAATAAGTATGTAAATTTGCGGCTTGATAAAGATCGGCAATATACAACTTCCTGAATTTCCATTACTACTGGCCCCAATGGAAGATGTTAGCGACCCTCCTTTTCGTTCTGTTTGTAAAGACAATGGGGCCGACCTGATGTACACAGAATTTATTTCTTCTGAAGGCCTGATTCGTAATGCTATTAAAAGCCGCCAGAAACTTGACATTTTTGATAACGAACGCCCTGTAGGAATCCAAATCTTTGGCGGCGATGAAGAAAGCCTTTCTCTTGCAGCAAAAATTGTAGACACCACTAATCCCGATCTGCTTGATATTAATTTCGGCTGTCCGGTAAAAAAGGTCGCCTGTCGTGGCGCCGGCGCCGGTGTTCTCAAAGATGTTCCGTTAATG
>CAXTDO010000312.1:0-7118 GCA_964242315.1 uncultured Flavihumibacter sp. | reverse complement strand
GAATGCATAAATTTCTTCAGGAATCGACTTCTCGTGATAAGGAAGGTAACCGTTATTTTCGTTAAGCAGCCTGATAACTTTTTCCAATTCGTCTTCCACGCGTTGATAACCCTTGTTTCCCAACACCACATCAATCGTTTTATCGGTACGTATTTTTTTAACAAATCCCTTGAGCTTTTCACCTATTGCTATGTCTCTGTATACTTCATTTGTATGAAGCACGCCGGTATGCAGGTTGTTGATAATTACCACAAAACCTATATCAGATTTTCGATAAATTATAAGATCTACCGTATCCATCTCTTTAACTGTGAGATGTTCATTACTCAGCAACGAATCAAACTTTTCCGTTGCGGCAATACGACCGGTTTGCTCATCCATATAAATCTTTACCAGGTATTCACCGCCCACCCGCATTCCTGTTAGCTGTTTGGATTTAGGCACAAAAAGATCTTTCATCAAGCCCCAGTCCAGAAAAGCGCCCTGGTTCATTACACTTATTACTTTTAGTTTTATGATGTCGCCCAAAACACCTTTGGGTTGTTGAGTAGTTGCAATCAAACGATCTTCGCCATCATGATATAAAAATACTTTTAGCTCGGAGCCTGTGGTTGTTCCTGGGTGAACAAAGCGTTTTGGTAACAGGATGCCGTCTCCACCATCATCCAGGTACACACCAAAATCAACTTCTCTTAATACTTTTAAATAATTATAAACTCCTACCTGTATCATGAACTACTGTATTTGCTGCGCATGTAATTTAAACAAATAATATTGCTGCTATTGCATTTATGTAAACTGTTGCCTATTTTAGTCTTACGGGTTTATATTAAATACATTAAAATTTATTATCATGCCTCAGCTTCATGCAACATCAGAAAGTACACTTCTTAATGTAAAAGAAATACTTAAGAAATATGGGTCACCCGGCGATGCCTCTAATCTTTCGGGTATTGATCTTCCTTATCCAATGGCACTTGCATGGGACAGAAAGAAATCGGTAAATAAAATGGCATGTCATAAGCTGGTAGCGGCAAATTTTAAAAAAAGTTTTGAAGAAATTTTAGAAGCCTACGGCCCGACAGGTATTAAAGAATTAAGTATTGATGTTTTTGGAGGGTGTTTTAATCACCGGCCTAAAAGAGGTGCAGAAGCAAAATATGCGGATGCCATATCTAAAGGCAAAATGGAACTTGCTTGCACCTATTTAAGCACCCATAGCTGGGCTATAGCAATAGATCTCGACCCTGAAAGGAACACTTTAAAAGAAAGTGCAAAAACAGCCAGGTTCGCCAGGCCTGAATATAAAAACATGGTAGACATATTTTATAAAAACGGTATTTTAGGATACGGTCCGGAAAAGGATTTTGACTGGATGCATTGGGAAATAAGTGCAGAAGGTAATTAACCGGGTTTTGTTTTTACCTTATAAGTTTTTTTAACCACAGTGAATTGTCTGAACTGTGGTTAAAAACCTGTTCAAACCTTTTAATGTTGGCGACCATTATGTTCGAATACGGACAGTTTTAAAAATTGAAAATGCTGTAATATCTTCATAACAATACATTTATCTGTGGCACCCGGATTGGAACCATATCCTGCAAAAGAAGCTGCATGGATACCGAACTTCCACAATCTTTTATCACAAGACGAAAAAGAAAAACATTCCTCATCATAACACTGGTAGTAGCAGGGTTATTCACCTGCCTGATTTTTTTGCGCACATCTCTCAATTCATCCATCGAAAATTCAGCCATCACCATCGCTACAGTTGAAACAGGAACTGTTGAAAATACCATCAGCGCATCCGGTGAAATATTGCCGGAATTCGAAGAAGTTATGACCAGTCCTATCACTGCTTCTGTTCAAAAAGTACTCATGGATGCCGGTAGTAAAGTAAAAGCCGGACAATCTATTCTCACCCTCGATAAATCTGCTTCACAAACCGAATATGAGAAATTAAGATTTCAACTGGAATCAAAGCACAATGATGTGAAAAAACTACAACTGGAGCTGGACAAAAGCTTTTACGACATTAAATCAAACAACGATATCAAACAGCTTCGTATCAACAGTCTCGAAGCCGATGTTGAAAATGCCAAACGCTTATTTAAAGCCGGCGGCGGTACAAGAGAAAATATTGAACAGGCAGAACTGAATCTTAAAGTGGCAAAACTGGAAAAGCAGCAACTGGAAAATGAAATAAAAAGCAAACAGCAAACCATGCAGGTGGAAATGAAAGAAGCGGAGATTGCCGCTGCCATTCAGAAAAATGACCTGCATGAACTGGAAAGAAAGCTGCAACTGGCCAACATTGTTGCCAGTCGCGAAGGAGTGGTTACCTGGGTTAATAAAAACATTGGCGCGTCTGTGCATGAAGGTGATGCACTTGCCCGCATAGCCGACTTAAGCAGCTTTAAAGTACAGGGAAGCATATCCGATACCTACCTGGACCAGTTGCATAATGCCATGACGGCCCTCATCCGTATCAATGAAACATTGTTACGCGGAACGGTAACTAACATCCAGCCCTCCGTTCAAAATGCCATAGTGTCTTTTGAAATCCGGCTGGAGGATGTTAATAATAAGCTGCTACGCCCAAACATGAAAGCGGAAGTTTTTCTGGTCACCGCATCAAAAACCAATGTGCTTCGGGTAGTTAACGGTCCGGCATTCAAAGGAACACCTACCCAGGACATCTTCATAGTGCAAAATGGTAAAGCATTAAGACGTACCGTAAACATAGGTTTATCCAATTTTGATTTTGTTGAGATCAAAAACAATGTAAAAGCAGGTGATAAAATTATTACATCGGATATGAGTGATTATAAAAATGCCACTGAAATCACTTTAAAAAATTGACCTTAATGAAGCACCGCTTTATTTATATCATCTTCTTTACCTGTTGCACCTGCTATGGTTACTGCCAGGCATCTGATAGCTCGCATCACTTCAGTTTGCAACAGGTAGTGGAGATGGCAAAGGAAAGATCCATCGCATCAAAACAGGCAGCTACTACAAAAGAAACAAAGTACTGGTTATACCGCACCTATAAATCCAATTACCAACCGCAGCTATCGCTCAGCGGTTTATTACCCGGTTACAGCAAAACATTTACCCAGGTATTGCAGCCTGATGGCACCATTCAGTTTCAACCCATTCATAATAATAATTCCAACCTGGCGCTTTCATTCAGCCAAAGTATTGCCGCAACGGGCGGAACCATTTTCGGCACCACACAGCTACAACGCTTCGATGATTTCGACCGTAACAATACCTTGTATAACGGTGTGCCTTATGGCATCGGCTACAGTCAGCCTTTGTGGCAATTCAATGCTTTAAAATGGGATAAAAAAATTGAGCCTTTAAAATATGTGGAGAGCAGGCAGGCATACATTGAATCAATGGAACGGATCGCTATTACTTCGAATGGTTATTTTTTCGACCTGTTGCTGGCACAGGTTAACCTGCAGATTGCGGAGACAAATCTCACCAATACTAATAAAATATTAATGATCGCCAATGAAAAGCTGGAGCTGGGCAAGATCTCGAAAAATGAAATCCTCCAGCTTCAGCTAGAGCAGTTGAAAGCAAAAAAAGCTGTAGGCATTGCCAATCGTGACATGCAGATAGCCACACTGAACCTCCGGTCGTATACGGGCTTGTCAGGTTCAGAAAAAATTTTACTGGAGCTGCCCGCAGAGAAAATCAATATGAAAGTAGCCACTGATAAAGTGTTGGCAGAAGCTTTCGATAACAGATCGGATGCCATTGCTTTTGGGCGGCGTATTGCCGAAGCAAAAAGAGATGTGTCGAAAGCACGTGGTGACAATGGTTTGAATGTAGCCCTTACGGCAAGGCTGGGGTATTCTAAAAGTGCTGCCAACATTTCCAAAGTATACCAGAGCCCACAGGATCAGCAATTGTTACAGCTTGAGTTTGTTATCCCGATACTTGACTGGGGAAGGTCCAAATCAAGAACTAAAACAGCCCAGGCAAATCAGCAGTTAACCCAATATTCGGTAGAACAGGATAAACAGATCTTTACCCAGGAGATCGTTACCCAGGTTACCTTGTTTGACATGATGCAGGACCAGGTTTCTCTAACAGCAAACGCCGATAGTATCGCCAGTGAAAAATACCAGATAGGAGAAGACCGGGATGTGCTGGGTGATTTATGCATCACCGATCTAAGCATCGCCTTCCAGGAAAAGGACCAGGCTAAAAGAGATTACATTTCCGCGCTCCGCGACTTCTGGGGAGCTTATTTTCAGTTGCGCTACTTATCATTATACGATTTTGAAAATGATAAAAAGATTATATATTAACAGGTATCAGCTATCACGAGATCCGTGCAGGAAACGTATCCTGCTCTGATCTCCTGATTGCTGACGGCTGATTGCTAAACAACATTACACACTCAAACATACAATATGATACGTCTTCAAAATATAGAAAAAGTATATCGAACCGATACGGTAGAAACACTGGCATTGAGCAGCATCAGTCTTGATATCGCCAAAGGCGAATTTCTTTCCATCATGGGACCTTCAGGATGCGGTAAAAGCACTTTACTGAATATTATGGGATTGCTGGATGCACCTACAAAAGGCGAGATTAAAATTAATGATCAGTCAACAGAAAGGCTTTCGGAAAAGGAGCTGGCAAAATTCAGGAATAAAAAGCTGGGATTTATTTTTCAAAGCTATCACCTGATCAACGACTTAAAAGTGTTAGACAATGTGGAGCTGCCATTGCTTTACCGCAGCAGCAGCGCCAATGACAGGAAACAACTGGCTTCGGCGGCTTTGGGAAAAGTTGGCCTAAGCAACCGTATGAAACATTTTCCCACACAACTTTCGGGCGGACAAAAACAGCGTGTAGCCATCGCCCGGGCAATCGTTGGCAATCCCGAAATTATACTGGCAGATGAACCCACCGGTAACCTCGACAGTGCCATGGGTAATGAGATTATGGAGATATTGCTTAACCTGAATAAAACAGAAGGAACTACCATCGTGATGGTAACACACGATAAAAATATGGCCAACAAAACACACCGGCTGGTTCGTTTATTCGACGGATCGCAGGTAGAATGAAGGGGAGCTGTCAGGTATGGGGTATGAGGTATGTGTGTAGTGATAAAAGAATATGCAATCTGAGTTAAATCCCGAAGGGGTGTCATTTAGTTAAGTATTTGAATTTCGGGTTCCAGGTTCCCCTCCTTTTAAAGGAAGGGATCCTGGAACTCGAAATTCAAATACTTAACTAAATGACAAGAGTATCAAGTTTTTTAGGATAAGACAATGATCAAAGAAATTAAATTTAAAAAACATGCTAAAAAATTACTTTAAAATAGCCCTGGCTGTTTTACGAAGAAAGAAGTTTTTCACTTTCATCAGTTTGTTTGGTATCAGTTTTACACTCACCATACTCATTGTATTAACTGCATTTATTGATAAAGTTGTCAATGATAACTACCCGGATAAAAAAAGGGACCGGTCGTTGTACATAAACATGCTGGAAGAAAGCGGAGAGAATTCCATGAATTCAGGTGCTTTATCATTCTACTTTTTAATTCACTATGTAGGCAGTTTAAAAACACCTGTTAAGGTAGCCATATCATCGGGATATAGCGGCACCAACACTTATGTAAACAGCAAAAAAATCGCCATCAATTTCAAATATACCAACGCAGATTTCTGGGATGTAATGGATTACACCTTTTTAGAAGGCAAGCCTATTACAAAACAACAAATTGAAAGTGGGGAGCATGTTGCCGTAATATCGGAAGATACCAAAAGAAATTATTTTGGAGATGTTTCATCGGTGGTGGGGAAATATATCGAAGCCGACAACGTACAGTACAGGGTATGTGGCGTTGTAAAAAATGTGCCCATCACCTTGTATATGCTGTATAGTGATATCTATCTGCCCTATACCGTTTCGAAAACGGATTACAGTGATAAAGGCTACCGTGGAAATTATACCGGAGTATTGCTTGCAGCCTCAAAAACAGACCTTCCTAAAATGCAGAAGGAGTATGAACAAATGATCAGCAGGTTACCTATGAGGAGTAAAGACTATGATAAAATATACAGCCATGCAGATACGTTCATCAGAGGGTACCTGAGATCGGGTAATGAGAAAAAATCGGGACTTACTTATGCCCTTGTAGCGATCAGTATATTTGTCGGTTTGATTATGCTGTTACCTACACTTAATCTTGTTAACATTAATGTAAGCCGCATTATGGAACGTTCCTCAGAGATCGGTGTACGTAAGGCTTTTGGAGCATCATCAAAGACCCTGGTGTACCAGTTCATCGTTGAAAATCTTATCCTTACAATATTGGGTGGACTCATAGGCATCGTCCTGTCGGTTATTATTTTACAGATCATCAACAGCGCAAACCCCATAGCTAATCTTGAATTGTCGTTAAACGCCAATATATTATTTATTGGCTTGTTAACCTGCCTGGTGTTTGGTTTATTGTCAGGCGTTTATCCTGCATGGCGTATGTCGAAGTTGCATGTAGTAGCGGCTTTAAAAGCACAATAAAATTCTTCACCGTATAATCACCTTATTATGTTCAACCATTTATTCAGATTGATCTGGAATAAAAAGAAACAAAACTTTTTATTGATGTCGGAGATGTTCATCTCGTTCCTGGTAATATTTGCCTTATTTACATTGATGGTATATTGCTACCGGAACTACAAAAAGCCCATAGGTATTGATTACAAAGATGTATGGGTGGTTAACTACAACAACTCGTTACAAACCGGCAGTACCGATTCACTAAATCTGTTTTATGAAACACTGCGGCAAACATTACAATCAATGCCGCAGGTGAAGGGCATAAGTTTTTGCAGTGATAACGTTCCTTTTTCAGGAAGTACCATGCAGAATGCGATCAGTTACAATGGCAAAAGTGTTCACAGCGTTAACTTGTTTTGGGTGGATGATAGTTATAAAGATGTTTTAAATGTTAAGTTACTGGACGGGCGATGGTTTGGCAGGCAGGATGTGGTGTCAAAAAACAAACCCATTATTATAAACAACAGCCTGAAAGAAATACTTTTTGGAAAGGAAACTGCAGTAGGTAAATTTACAGG
>CAXTDO010000311.1:0-7144 GCA_964242315.1 uncultured Flavihumibacter sp. | reverse complement strand
CCATGCACCGAGCAGACTGATACTTGAGCTCATCTTCGTTCAGCCTGCTCGAAAGCTCCTTCCAATCACGAGTCCTAGTCTGGACATTACGGTACTTCTCGGCGCGTCGCTGGTACTTCATGAAGCCCTTGGTCTTGTCAAGCACGAGAGCAGATCGCTTCTTCTCGGCTTTGCTATCTGTAACGCTCTCCTCAATGTCTAGGGGCTCGTTCTTTCGCTTCTCCTGGGAGTCTTTCTCATGCTCCTTCGCACTGGAATCTTCCTTGGCTTTGCGGAGCGCAGATCCAGGAAGAATTGGAAGTTGGAACTCTGCTCTTCTGGCTTCTTCGGCCTGCTTCTTTTTAAAAATAACAGGTAGTATTTCCAGTTCAATAGATTCAAAAGGTTTGCGGTCGCGAAAAAAGTTGGTAACCGAGATCAGCAGGTCTTTGAGTAAGGCAGTTACTTCTTCAGGATTCTGCCGGATAAATTCCAGATAGGCTTCCAGACTGGGCATGTTGCGCAAGGAGATGCGTCTTTCAATGCGGCGTATGAGAGTGGGTCGTTTATAATTAAAAAAATCATGGCCTGTACGGATACGCAGCTCCTTCAATAATTCTTTCAATACATTTTGCTGATCTTTCGGTTGATCGTTTTCAATTTTTATTTGAACGTTTCCAAGGTTGTTTTTATAATTTATAATGTAACCGGGAATTTCTGCAACAGGAAGCACAGCATCTATAAGGTCTGTTGCAATAGAATGCCTGGGCATTTCATTAAACTCCGCCTCACGTGGATTTTGCACAAAGGCGGCGCCTCCTTTTTCTTTTATACGTTTTAAACCCATCGATCCGTCTGCGCCGGTTCCCGATAAAATAACGCATGCTGCCTGATGTCCATGAGATTCTCCCAACGTACGGAAAAAAATGTCAATAGGCGCTCTGCGATCTTCAACTGCTACATTTGCTGTTACGATAATGTGGCCATCGTCCATTTCCAGGTGCTGGTTTGGAGGCACTACATAAATATGATCCGGCTCTACCTTTATTCTTTCATTAACCTGTTGTACCGGGAGCTTTGCATTTACGCGGATTACCTCTGCAAGCTTACTGTCATGGTTAGGGGAGAGGTGTAAAATTACTACGTAGGCAATTCCCGAATCTGCCGGCACATGTTCAAAAAACACTTTCAATGCTGAAATTCCGCCGGCAGAAGCCCCCAGGCCAACAATAAGAAATTTATTTTCTTCCGGGGGAGTAGTTCCATCAAGAAACTGACCGGAAGATTGAGCACTCTTCATTATATTGGTATTACTAAAACTGTAAGTTAACTCAATGCAAGCTGATTAGTGTTAGGTTAACTGTAAAATAGCGTGGGTTTTTCAAACCACGGAGTCAGGGAGGCAGGGAGAAGCACAGTGTTTCTCCCTGCCTCCCTGACTCCGTGGTTAAATCTCTTCTAAAACGAAACATCAATCTATGTTGACACCATACCGGCGCGGTCTGCATCGTTTTTGATGATGTCTGTATTTAACTGCTCATGTTCTTTTACTGCCTGTCTTAAAAGTTTAATACGTTCCATTACATCGTTTGCTTTTTGAAAATACATGGCAGCCAGGTGTGGTTGATTGATCTCTGCAAAATGGTCTCCCATATGATTCAGGAAAATTACACTTTCTTCCATTCCCCTTAAGGCGTTCCAGATACTATGCTCTATATTTTCAGTAAGTGTTTCCAGGAGCGTGTCAGCAGAAAAGGCATGACCGGTATGGCAACGGTACCGTATCCGCAGACCTTCTTTAATAGCTGAAAGCACGCCATGACATTCGGGACAGGTATAAGGCGTTAACTCGCCCAGTTGCAATATCCCACCATTGGACGCTTTATCCGGTATAACAACATTGATCTCTTTTTTAATTTCGTTGCTTTCTTCCATGCCAGGAATATTACATTGTGAGATATCTTCACTGGTAAGCTTTGTCAAAAGTGATGCTATACCGGCAGCGGGAGCGGTATAGTCTACCGCTACTGCTCTTAGCGCGTTGGCAGGCATAGCTGAAACCTGTGCTTCAGCAGGGTCCTGAACAATTGCTATACCACCACGATTTTTTATTGACCACAACCCGGCAGTTCCATCATCGAGCGCGCCCGATAAAATTACACCGATAACACCAGGCCCATAACAATAAGCAGCCGACCGGAACAAAGGATCAACAGCCGGCCTGAAACGATTTTCTTTTGGCCCGTGCGTAACCCTAACATGATCTTTTTCTATGATCAGGTGCCTGTCTGGCGGGGCAACATAAATGCGGTTAAATTTTATAGGCTCGTTATCTATTGCGTTGGCAGCATACAATGTTTGCTGTTTATTCAATACCTCAGGCAAAACACCCCGGATATCCGCAGACATATGCCAGACGATGAAAACAGCCGCCTCCAGGTCTAGCGGCAAACCGGCAACAATTTCTTTTATCACTTCAAATCCTCCGGCCGATGCACCAATGACAATAATATTCCTTTTTTTCATTGATTTGCTAAGGGCTTTTGTTGTAATGTACTAAACAATAGGAGATGTCTGAACTGTGATTTATTTGATTTAATAAATACTATGAAACAGCTCATAGTCTTCATTAATTCAAATAAATCACAGTTCAGACATCTATTGCTCATTCTTTCTCGGTGCATAATTTCTAATTTCCGCCCGCATGCTTTCATAAAAGAGGACTTTCAGCATCTTTGTAAGAGTTCTAACATCTTTTGGCTTTTTAATGCATTTGGACACTCCTAATTCAAAAGCTTTTCTGGAGGTGTGCTCGTTAAATGCAGAAGAATATAAATAGAAAGGAATGTGCCGGATGGATTTCACTTTTTTGATCGCTTTAACGCAAATCAAATCATCATCACCAGGTTTACTGAGGTTACAAAAAATGAAATCCGGTATCATTTTTTTTGTGCGTCTTACAGCTTCGTTAGTAGTGCTGGCATAGCTGCATTTAAACATATCAGGCATCTTCTCCAGCGCTTTTAAAAAAATTTCACATTTGTCCCGTTCATCGTCAATTAATAATATCTGACGTTTATCCATTACCATATAAAATAAGATTAAAATAAAAAATGATGATTATTTTATTGAGAGCAACTATAAGTGTTGAACTCCAGCAGGGTATTCTGAATAGAAATTATGAAAGAAGGTTTCTGAAAAAACTGAAATGGTTACCCAGAATTATTTTCATCAGGAAGGGGCCTTCCCGTAATTCTGAATATAAATCATTGAGCAATTCTTTAAAATCTTCGTCGGTTTTTGCATCCGGCTGTTTTGAAAAATCATGTAAGGCAAAGCCTAAAGCCGTATTGGGCGAAACTGTTTTTAACCGGCTTATGATCTGGCTTTTCAGCTTATCCGTAATTACTATCTTAAAAGGATAATTGATTTTATATATTTCTACTTGCATGTTCTTTAAATTGTAATGTCAAATCTTGTAATAAGTATTCATAAGTTTAAAATCTGCTTTTGGTAATTGGGAGTTGTACAATTTGCATTACATACAGCATCTGGTAAGTGTAAAAAGTATTGAAACCTGTTAAGAATACACAGGTAAGCAAGCATACACATCATGCCTGAGACTGGTCCGGTAATGCAAGAGTAAAAAGTAAAATAGCTTGAACTGTTTTCCTAAAAATCAGGAATTAAATAATGACCGGGATGTATGATCGAAACCGGATGAAGAATTCCGGTTCGTACCTTGAAGGTAGTATAATTTTTAATATTGGAAGGTAAAAATTATTTCATTTCGTTTGTATTGAATTATACTAAAGTACACTATAATGTTATATTATTCCAAGGCTATGATCTATAGGTATCGTGAAGTAGATGTGAATCCGGTGCCATTAGGCCAATGTCATAAGTTAGGACTGATGAACGCGTAACGGGTCCCCTCCTTTTCAAGGCTACTGTTAGGACACAACTATTCATAAGGACGATGTAAAATGTGAGGTTCCGGTTCCCCTCCTTTTCAAGGAGGGGACGATGCTAAACGATGCGAAGCACGTTTAGCATCGGGGGTGGTTGATGACTGTGACTAGTCAACAACTTACAAACGATGCATGTTTTTATTCAACCAGCCCGACAAATCACAACCATCAACCACCCCCCGGCGAAGAACGTGCTTCGCATCGTTCTTCGCCGTCCCCTCCTTTTTAAGGAGGGGAACCGGAACCTCACATCTTACATCGCCTCTAAATACTTGTGTCCTAACGGTAGCTCCAACGGAGGGGATAGCCGGCCACACTCACTTTGCACTTATTGCTTTTACTATTAAAATAATCCTTAACTTATTAAATGACATCGGCCCTTCCGGGTTCTTTTAGGCCTTCTAATCAACAAACTATAATCCTGTTAACCCTTCAGGCTTTTAAAACCTCATACCTGACACCTGACACCCGACAACTACTCCTCCAAACCCTTTAAAATTTCCTCCACATCTTCTTCCGTGGAACTTAGCTTGGCTTTACATATTTTTATCAGCAGCGCTGCTCTTTTTACTTTTTGCGAAAGTTCATCAACGGAAATTTCCCCGGACTCGATATCTGAAACGATTTTCTGCAGCTCTTCAAAGGCTTCCGTATAATTAGGCTCGTTACTCATGTGCTGATGATGTTGTAGCATTCACACTGCTTTCTATCGTGCCATCTATGATCAATGTCTCTAACCTGTCTCCTTCTTTTACTTCCTTATAACTCCTGACGGCCTTACCATTCAATAATGTAATGCTGTAGCCACGCTTCAAAACATTTTCAGGACTTAAATTATTAATAGTTCTTTCAAGATTATTTAACTCATTAGCCTGGCTTTTAAAAAGAAACTTTGATTGCTGTAATAGTGCATTCCTCAGAGTCATCACGGTGTTGTTACCGTTAGTAAGCAGGTTGCTGGTAACCGAACGGAAATACCTGGTGGTGGTGTAAAATTTCAACTGTTCATCTTTTAAAAGCTTTCTTGCTATTCTTATAAGTTTTTCCTCCGCACGGTTGAGCGGGACCGAGTAATTATGAAATTTCTGAATCAGAAATTCAGCCAGCTTTGTAGGTGTGATGGCATTTTCATAGGCCAGCATTTCAACAACCGTTTCATTGGTAGAATGTCCTATTCCCGTTATTACAGGCAGTGGAAAAAGCGCCACTTCTCTTGACAGGAGGAAATTGTTATAACACGACAGTCCTACCTCTCCGCCGCCTCCACGAATGATGGCAACCACATCAAATTGCTGATGCAATTTCTTGATCTGCTGCAACTGGTTTATAAGCGAGTTGATGGCAATATCTCCCTGTAACAATGCAGGAAAAAGCTTGAAAGAGAATCTATATCCCCATTCATTGCCTTCAATTACTTTCATAAAATCGGCATAACCTTTACTGGTCTCCACTGAGATAATGGCAATGCGTTTTGGCAGCAGGGGTAGTTTAAACAACTTGTTATTTCCATAAATCCCTTCCTGTTTGAGTTTTGCTATAGACTGGGCTTTTTCCTGTTCCAGGTCTCCCAGAGAAAAGCCGGGATCAATATCAATTATACGCAGGCTTAGTCCGTACGAAGCATCGAAGGTAATCGCGGCGCAGAGCAGGATTTTTATGCCGTCTTTCAGTGGCTCTTTTACAATGGATTGAAAAGACCGGTTAATTCTGATATAGTCATCTCGCCATAATACCGACCTTATCTGGGCTATCAGTTTTCCGCTTTCTTTTTCAACAAGGTCCGGGTAGCAATGGCCTGACTGAGGATAGTGATTCAGTTTATTCATTTCGGCCTTTATCCAAAAGGTACTTGTATACCTGGCGGTAAGTGTTTTTTTAATGCTCTGCATTACCTGCATGAGCGTGAATACCTTTCTGTCATTGATCTGTTCGGGCATGTAGGCAAATATACTGCATGATTTTTTTAACCACAGAGGAGCAGGATTTCCAGGATTCGAAATAATTTACAGAATCTTGTATCGAAATTCTGTAAATTATTTCAAATCCTGAAAATCCTGCTCCTTTGTGGTTAAAAAATTACTTAACCGGTGTCAGCGTCACAGGCCCTAACAAGCCGGAAGGTTTAGACTTCCATTTGGACGCTGTAAAAATGCCGTTAGCATCCCGGTTCTCTGCCAGACGCGATGGGAAGTTGATGTTATAAAACTTCTTCCAATCCACCCCACGCTTGTCGAGATCGGCTATACGGTTAGCCATTCCATTGGTAACGTTTACCTGCAACAGATTATCCAGCTTTAACAAAGAAGCCGGAATCACCACCTGGTACACCGGACCCACCAGCGTCGCCAGCTTTTTACCATTTAGGAGCACTTCCGCACTCTCCTGAACATTGCCCAGATTCAGCAACCATCCGGAAAAACTGCCGGCAGGCTTTTTCAAAGAAACACTGTACTGAGCAGTTCCTGAGAACTTTTTCACATCGTCTCCCGGAAATTCTGTCCAGGAACCGGGTTTTGTGAGAAGCACCGTTTCGGGCAATACGGGACCACCCTCCGTAAATTTAACCTCCCAGTTGCCGGTTACTTCGCGTGGTTCACCATTGGTTTGGATATATGGAAATGGATTGCCTTTAATGGCCGCAAATGAAGTTTGAATAATGCAACTTTCTCCTTCATTCAAACTGACAAATACTTCGGTGCCACCATCGGCGGCCTTTCTTGTTTTTGCTACGCCGCTTCTTTCCATCATGGGATCATAAAGAGCCACTCCTGCCGCCTTAACCGACAATGTTAGCCAGTCCTCTATCTTGTGAGTGCTATTGTTTGAAATGAAATAGACATTTCCGTTTTCATAATGACGGCGCACGAATAACAGATCCTGTTTCACCATAATCTCGCGGCGAATTTTTGCAAATGCTAACAGTTCAGAAAGATCATCACCATTTAAGAAGGCGCCTTTACCTATTAAAGAATGGGTAACAGCCACATTTCCGGTACCCACAAAACGCACCTGAGCCAGCAACTTTTCCAGCGCTTCCTGATTTTGCGTCCAATGACCATAGCCCGGAGCTTTTGCAGGCAAATTTTTATAAAAGATCACTGTTGCCCCAGACTGCGCCAGCTTGTACAATTTGCTCATTGTTTCAACCGTCACATATTTACAGTCTGACAAAACGATGGTTTGATAGCTTACAC
>CAXTDO010000310.1:0-7149 GCA_964242315.1 uncultured Flavihumibacter sp. | reverse complement strand
GGTAAGGCACCCCCATCATGCTGGCCCAGGCAATACCAAAACCCGTCATCGGAGCAAATAACAGGTATTTGTTTTCAATGTGCGGAAAAATAAGAAGGCCCACACCTGCCATTACCAGACAGATAAAATGTACCAGCTTCGGACTGTACCGGCGTGCCAGACCTACCAACGCAAAAGCCGATAAAAAGGTTACCACATTGTACCAACCGTTTACCAGTCCTACCCAGCCAACTGCCTCTTCATATAATGCTTTGTTGTCATTGGGTGTTGTTTTCCATACAGATTGTGCAATACTTTTCGATGCATTTTGCCAGTAACAAAACAATCCGTACCACTGAAATAAATAAACCAGGCTCAGTTGCCACATCACTACCGGCATGTGTTGTATGGCATGACCAATCTCTTTTAAAGGTTCAAGGACTCCGCCTTTACCGGCTTTTAATTTTGCCAGTTCTTCTGTTGTTGGTGGTATCTCCGGTGTTTTATATATCGACCACATTACGGATGTTATGGAACAAAACGATCCCAGGAAGAAAGAAGCAAACACCCAATAAGGAATTCGTCCGTGTTCGCCATGAATACTTTTTTGAAAAACAAATAACGACACGTTCGCAAGGGTAATGCCTAAACCGGTGAAAAAGCTTTGAGTTAAAAACCCGGTAGGATGTTGACTGTCGGGTAACTTATCGGCTATCAGTGCCCGGTAGGGTTCCATGGCAGTATTGTTGGCTGCATCCAGTACCCATAATAAGCCAACGGCCATCCATAAAGTGCTGCTGAAAGGATATAAGAACAAACAGATACTGCAAAAAAGAGCGCCTATAAAAAAGTAAGGTTTGCGTCGTCCAAAACGGGGATGCCATGTTTTATCGCTTAAGGCTCCTATTAACGGCTGTATCAGTAAACCGGTTACCGGTCCTGCCAGATTTAATATGGGGAGCTGGTCGGGCGTGGCTCCCAGGAAATCATAAATGGGATTTACAGCGCTCTGTTGCAATCCGAAACTGTATTGAATGCCGAAGAAACCCACATTCATGTTCATGATCTGCGAGAAGGTAAGCTGGGGTTTCAATGACATAAGCGATTATTTGGGTATGAATATATTTCAAATTGTATGAATCGCTTATAATTTACAGCTTTAGTGGTGATATTAAATTTCTTGTTTTAATTTTTAAAGCGCTTTAATGCTGTCTTTTCAAAAGTCCATTCGGGCGAATACAATTGATCTGTTTGCGATAAATCATACCAGGGTGATATATCTTTATCGTTCCGGTTTACCAGCAAATGAATACTCTGGGCAGGCATATAACTTTGCGCGATCATAAAAATTCTTTTCTGATTTATTTTCCCGATCGCCACATCAACTATAATAACTGCATGTCCCGGACTGCCGCCTTTAATGAAAACATCACCCACCTGAACGCTATCCGATGGTATTGGGTTTAATTCTTTAGTTAAGGAAAGTGTTCCTGCAAATGAAAAAATAATTTCCAGATAGGCTTTAAAATTTTTATATGAATAATCTTCTTCGCCTGCTTTATACCAGCTTGTATTATTACCTGACACTTTCAAACGATACCCTTTTGCCCATTTCACATAATCAACCCTGAATCCATTCGTAAAATTGAAGTGTATTTCATTAAACCTCTTTTGCGCGTACAAATATTCAGCTCTTAGCCTTATAACTGCATCGGCACATTGCTGCAAATCTTTTTCTCCAACATCAATATCAAAAACTGATGCATAAACGTCTTTGTTTGCCTTAAGTTTACCTGAGTAATAGTATACTTTTGCATCAATGGGCTTCAATGGAAAGTTTGTAAGATAATATTGAAAGGTGCCTTTTTCATAATTTAACCGTTGGTAACCATCAGGCGGAGCAAAACGGGTTATCAATGTTTTTGCAGCAGAATCAATTCGCACACCGAGGGTATGAGTACCGCTTATGCTTTCACTGCTCGGTTGACTGCATAAAGTTAAAACTGCAAGCAAGGGAAGAGCCGTTAATATTTTGATTTGTAATTTTATTTTAATCTTCTTTAAAGGTGAGCAGTTGAATATAACTGCATTAAAGGTATGAAAGATGTTTATTTATAGGTGTTTGAAGCAGGATTTCCAGGATTAAAATTAATTTACAGAATCCTGCATCGAAATTTTGAAAATTACTTTTAATTCTGTGAATCCTGCTCGGCTAATAGGGGATCACGTCATTTTATATCAATACAATAAGAAATGATCGACTGTAATTTTTCTTCTTTAAATTGATACACATCACAGTATTCTACCCTTGCCGGTGTATTGTTTTCACTTACATAATTGCAATATCCCTGAATGGAGATAGCCTCATCATCTGATATAGTGCTTGTATTTAACATGGCAGCGCCTGACATTTCCGCCTGCATTTTATCACAGTACTCAATCACTGAATCTTTTTCTTTAATAACAGTGGCGCCAATAACGTTCCACTCCATATCATCGGCAAAATGATCATAGGCAAATTTAAAGTTACCTTTTGAAAATTCTTCGCTTACTTGTTTTAATGCTGCTTTCATTTGAATTTATTTTTTGTTGGTAATAGAATGTAATAACAGTAGGTCTGCGGCTATCATCGCTATATAAATTTATAACCGTTGAATGAAACTCACAGGGTGTAGAGGAGACTATTGTGGGGTTGTTTGCGACTAACAAGATTTGTCTTAGTGATGTGCGACTAGCAAGTTATCCTTACTTGAATTAACAATTTTGGCTTGTTAGGATTTTGCTAAAACAATAAGGTAGTGTTTTGCAAACAGCGAGTGCCGTTAGGCACGCAATATCGGTTACTAACCTGACGAACAGAAGCAACTCTACATGCAAGACCACCGATATTCCGTACCTGACGGCACTGGATCAAAACAACATATAGTGCTACCAATATTGCGTCCCTAACGGGACTCGCTCCTGACAAAACTCATTGTTACCTGTATCTTATGCTATTCGTATACAAATATCAATATAACATTCTTTAACAAAATAAGTAGCTCAAAAGGAACAAAACATGGCTTTCGAAATTTAAGTCAACGACATCGATTGCCATCCTGCATAACAGTCGGCACCCCGACACACTAAGTAATAGATGAAAAATTTTGTTGATTAAATAACGCTCTTATTATCTATTAATAACAAAGTTTTACCATTCATCACTAAAACCCTTGACAATAATAATTAGAAAATGATACATTTTTATAAGTAAATTTATCTTTGAACATGTAGCTGTTTGCAAAATTTTTCTCACAATTCATCTCTTCGAAAACCTGCTTTTAATTCATACAGGCATATTTACACTTGCATGAACAGCATGATTTGTTATAATCATACATACACAAATGTAACCTGATTCAAAAGAACATGGATTGTCTGGAAATAACTCAAATACCTGCAGCACAGGTGGCAATAAAGTCTGGAGATGATAAGTTAAAAAATGATTTATTCAGATGTATCTATAAACTTTTTTATACTGATTTTCTTGATTGGATCAATGCTGATTATGCACAACCAGGCAAGGGTACCGTTGAGGAACTGGCTAAAGATGCTTTTCAGGAAGGGTTATATAAATTTTTTGTTTACACACAAAGCGAGGAACTAAAACAGAAGGCAAGCCTGCGTACCATTATTTTTACATTTTGTAAATGGCAGTTTATGGCCCTCAATAAACAGGATAAAAACAAAAGATCCCGCGAAGTTGCTTTCGATGAAAAAGATAATACTAACCTGGGCATAGCAGAAGTAGTAAATAATGATGCGGTTTATTGGGATGAGGTATTTCAAATACTCCTTTCTGAAAAAGAGCACATGCTATATCAGGCCATACGTTTGTTACCAAAAGACAAATGGCACAACGCAATCATGTGGCGGTACTTCGATAAACTGGAAACCCCGGAAATTGCGGAAAAATTGGGCGTTAGCATAGGCGATGTTTACAATACGCTGTCGCATGCCAAGGAAGCCTTAAAAGAAATTCTCCAAACAAAATTTAATTTTTCAATCAAATCACGTGGATTCATCAAGGAATGATATGGACCAGAATATCCTGATATTTAAATATATGGATAACGAAATGACGGAAAAGGAACGTGCCGACTTTGAAGTGCGCCTGCAAACAGATACTGACCTTCAGGAAGCTCTGGTATTGGAAAAGACATTGTTACAGTTGGGTGCATCGGCCGCTCAGAAAATGAAGAAATTTTCATTTAAAGAAGCACCGGATAAAAATAGTTCCATCTGGAATTTTATTGAACAGGTACGGGAAAACTGGCAAGATGAAAAAATAAAAGATGTGGTTGCCGAAGAGGAAACAGGGAATATTGTTCCGTTAAAAAATCAGCCCTTTAAGATAAAAAACAATAAAATAAGATTAATCAAAATCTGGAAAACGCTGGCCCTCACGGCTGCTGTACTGGCAACCGTGGTAATAGGCTCCTGGTATTTCCTGAACATTACTCATAATGCTTCTATCGTAAATAAAGGAACCAAACCGGATACGCCGAACCAGCGTGTTATCAATGGCATTCCTCCGGTAAGTGATATAAAGAAGAATAAGCCACAACAAAGATTAGATGGTTCATTAAGAGAACAATTATTTGCCGAAAACTTCAGCGTTGATCATCTTCCTAAAAATACTGATGGTTTGTTGGCTGACGCATTTACTTCATATAAAAAGGGCGATTATAAAAAAGCCAGTCAACAATTTGAAGTTGCCGTTACTGAAATTAACAACTTTACATTGAGGGCACAGGAAAATCAAAAGGACGCAGATGAAAAGAAGCTCCTGATATTCTATGCACATTACTACAAGGCATTAAGCTATATGGCAAATGATAAGGATACTTTAGGCATTACTGAATTTAACTCCATCAGCTATACTCCTGGCAAATACTGGCAAAGCAAAATTAACTGGTACCTGGCATTAGCGTATCTGAAAACAGGTCAGATAGCAAAGGCTGAGACCTTACTGGATCAACTTGCCAATACAAACCAGGCACTGGATTATAAACAAAAATCAAAAAAATTAATAAACGAGATTAAGGAGCATCAGTAAGACAAAAGATAGTAGGATTTAACTTATCATCCGTTAGGGTTCGTTACCTAGTTAATACAGAGTACCCACCCAGATGAGAACTAAAAAGCAGGGTTCAATCTGTGATGTTTCCAAAACCTCACAGGTTTTTAACTGAGGTTCTCTTTAATTTGTGATATCCTCCTCTTTAAACCTGTGAGGTTTTTGGAAACCTCACAGGTTGAACCCTGCTTTTTAGTCTTCACCATTTCCTCATCTAAATGAGATAACCACGGACTTTTACTTAAACATGTTTTCATGAAAAAGAACATTAGGAAAATACTGCTTGTTATACTGGTTGGCACAATTGCCCAATTTCAAAGTGTTCAATATGTAAATGCCCAGTATTCCTTACATGACAGCTTAAAAAACATGTTAAGCTTTTTTGAAAAAAACTCCACCAATGAACAGCTAAAGGAAGTTATAAAAGATGTCAGGTTATCAAATAAACGTACTGTTATCAGTAAGGCGCAGGCAAGAAAGCTATTGATTGCAGACAGCTTACTGATAAATTATTCAAAGCAAAATAAGGAAATGATCCTTTCTTATACAGAGACTTTGGCACGTGCATTACAACCTTTGCACCAGGGGCGGCACTACCCTATCTATGTTACCGGTTTAAATAACCTTGCTCAGTTATACGTAAATAAAGGTCAGTATGAGAAAGCACTGCCATTGTTTCAGGAGGTACAGGTTGTTTTAAATAGAAAATTAGGAGAGGAAAATACCGGGTATGCAAAAAACTTAAGTAATCTTGCCAGTGTATACGACGACATGGGTAAATTGGAGAAGGCGCTGCCTTTGTACCAACAGGCATTATCAATCAGAAAAAGGATATTGGGAGAAGAACATCCGGATTATGCTGAAAGCCTAAATTACCTGGCAGGCGTATATGCTCAAATGGGTACTCACGGGCAATCGCTGTCATTGTACCAGCAAGCTCTTGCTATCAGAAAAAAAATATTAGGTGAGGCACATCCCGGCTATGCCAATACGTTAAATGACCTTGGTACTTTATATATGAGTATGGGTCAGTTTGGGGAAGCTTTACCTTTGTTAAAGCGGGCTTTAGAAATCAGGGAAAAAATATTAAGAGAAGAAGATGCAGATTATGTAGTTAGTTTAAATAATTTGGCAAGCTTGTATACAAACACCGCGAATTATGAGAAGGCGCTGCCATTGTTTGAACAGGCATTGGGTATAAGAAAAAAATCAGTGGGAGAGCAACATCCGGCTTATGCAATGAGCCTGAATAACCTGGGTTTTGTATACAGAATGACAGGTCAATTTGATAAATCACTTCCGATGTACCGGCAGGCCCTGGCAATCAGAGAAAAAACTTTGGGTAAAAAACATCCTGTTTATGCTAATAGTTTAAATAACCTGGCTGAATTATATTCAAGCATGAGTTGGTATGAGAAAGCGCTGCCGTTATTCCAACAATCTTCATTAATAATAAAGAATGCATTGGGAGATGTACATGCTGAATACGCAAGAAGTTTAAATAATCTTGGGGTATTGTTTCTCACAATGGGCCATTATAAGAAAGCACTGCCGTTGTTGCAACAGGCAGTTGAGATCCAAAAGAAAACACTGGGCGAAAAACATCCTGAATATGCAATACGGCTCAATAACCTGGCTATATATTATGAACGCGTTGGACAATATGAACGTGCCCTGCCTTTGTACCATCAATTGCTGGCTATAGAAAAAGAAAATTCCGGAGATGATAAGCCCCCATATGCCAATTACTTAAATAACCTGGCTGTGCTGTACCAAAACATCGGGCAGTATGAGAAGGCCATAGCCTTGTATCAACAGGCATTGGAGATCATTAAAAAAGCATTGGGTGAAGAACATCCTGATAACGCCACCTATTTAAACAACCTGGCATTAATGCATGTGCGATTGAATCATTATGAAAAAGCAATACCATTATATGAACAGGCACTGGTTATTAATAAAAAAGCGTTGGGAGAAAAACATCCAAACTATGCCGACAGTATAAACAATCTGGGCGAGTTGTATCAGACTTTAATGCAATACGATAAAGC
>CAXTDO010000309.1:0-7150 GCA_964242315.1 uncultured Flavihumibacter sp. | reverse complement strand
TTCATAGACAGGGTGAACAGTAAAAACATCGATGGAATTATTGCAGAGCCGGTAAAGATTGATAAAGTGATGCAGGGAGAGCCTACTCCTTATGCTGTTATCATTGATCGTATTTCACAAGACATCCCATTTTACCGGGCTTATTTAAAGAACGCTGCCTTAACAGGTGCTGCCGTTATTAACAATCCCTTCTGGTGGAGCGCTGATGAAAAATTTTTTAATAACTGCCTGGCCACAAAAATCGATGTGCCCGTACCTAAAACTGTGATCCTGCCTTCCCGTGCACTTCCTGCCGTTACATCCGATGAATCTTTCAGCAACCTTGCCTATCCGTTAGACTGGGAAAACATATTCAATTATGTTGGCTTTCCTGCTTATATGAAACCATTTGCAGGCGGTGGGTGGAAGAACGTGTATAAAGTAAACGACGCTGATGACCTGTTTAACAAGCATGGTGAAACAGGCGAGCTGGTGATGCTATTACAGGAAGAAATTATGTTTGATGAATATTACCGGTGCTATAGTATTGGTGGCAAATATGTGCGGATCATGCCATATGAGCCACGTAATCCGCATCACCTGCGCTATGAAGCTGGATTCTCGCCTTCACCTGAACGTCATAAACAAATGGAGGAAATTGTTTTGAGAATCAATCATTACCTGGGTTATGATTTTAATACCGTAGAACTTGCCTTACGTGATGGCGTTCCATACGCTATCGACTTCTGTAATCCCGCGCCTGATGCGGAGATCAAGAGCGTAGGTCAGGATAATTTTGACTGGGTAGTGGAAACAGCCGCCACCTATGCCATTGAAAGAGCACAGGAACAAGATCCAGGTAAAGATAACCTCACCTGGGGAAAATATGTTAAGCACAGTACGCTTCATGAAACACTGTATTAATGATTAATTATTAATGATTAATGATTAACGGTTAATGACTAATTATTAACCAACTCATTTCTCATTTGGAATTAACCGTTAATCATTAAACATTAATCATTAATCATTAAAAATGCCTAACTTAAGTTACAAACATTTTACGCTTGGAATAGAAGAAGAGTACATGGTTGTGGATCCTCAAACAAGGGAATTAAAAAGCCATGAACAAAGAATTGTTCAGGAAGGACACAAGGTGATAAAAGATAAGGTAAAAGCCGAAATGCACCAGGCGGTAGTGGAAGTTGGCACAGATATATGCGTTGACATAGCCGAAGCCTATAAAGACGTGAGCCTGCTGCGTAAAACCATTTCTGAAATCGCCGGCTCACTGGGACTTTGGGTAGGTGCATCCGGCACGCATCCCTTCAGCCCATGGGAAAACCAGCTTATCACAGAGCATGACCGCTATAACGAAATTGTAAACGAGTTGCAGGAAGCCGCACGCAGTAACCTCATCTTCGGCTTACACGTACATGTGGGCATGAAAGACCGTGAGATGGCAATACATATAGCTAATTCAGCACGTTATTTTCTTCCTCATATATATGCTTTAAGTACTAATTCTCCTTTCTGGGAAGGAAGAAAGACAGGCTATAAATCATTTCGCACGAAAGTATTTGATAAATTCCCACGTACAGGCATACCCGATTATTTCGAGAGCATTGAAGCCTACGACCGTTACGTAAACCTGCTCATCAAAACGAATTGTATTGATAACGCCAAAAAAATATGGTGGGACCTTCGCGTTCATCCGTTTTTTAATACCGTTGAATTCAGGATCTGTGATGTTCCCATGACCATAGAAGAAACCATCGCCATAGCTGCTTTGTTTCAGGCCGTATGCGCAAAACTATACAAACTGCGCTCTAAGAACATGAATTACATGATCTACCAACGGGCATTATTAAACGAAAACAAATGGCGTGCAGGGCGTTATGGACTTGACGGCAGCCTTATAGATTTTGGCATTGAAGCCGAAGTAAACACCCGCGTGCTTATCTACGAGCTGCTTGAATTTGTTGACGACGTGGTAGACCATTTAGGCAGTCGCGATGCCCTCCCCATTGTGTCAAAAATACTGGAACGTGGCACCGGCGCCGACCGGCAATTGAAAGTATTCGAAGAAACCAACGACCTGGCGAAGGTGGTAGATTATATTCATGGGAAGTTTTTGGAGGGATTGTAGTTAAGCTTCGCTTTTACCACAGAGTAAAGCCGGAAGTGTGAACGGTGATTTAACTGATTAAATGACGGACTATGACATAAGAACAATCATAGCCCATCATTTAATCAGCTAAATCACCGTTCACACTTCCGGCATTTGCTAGCGTAACACGTTACCTGCAATGGCAGCATGATTATATCTCTCCGCATCCTCTTCCAGCAGCAAACGTTCTTTAACAAGTTTACTTACACAAAGAGCCACTGCTTTCACATAACCTTCATGACTATGATACCTTTCTTCCAAAGATAATCTTGGATCTCCCGCAGCAAGCCGTTCGCTTTTCGTTACCTTAAAAGGAATAAATTGACCGGCGCCCTCACAACCGTCATTCTCACCAAAGCCCTCCCGCCTTAAAGCCCAGCCAGTAGTTGTTGCTATGGGTACTGCAACAGGCGGCAACCGAACTCCGGCGACTTCATTACCGTCGATATCCACTTTTGAAACGAAATTCGCATATACATGCCTGCCCGATTCATGTTGCGGATATGCTGAAATAATTCCTTTCCTTATTAAAGGTCCAAAGTCAATATAATATCTTGTGGTGATCAAACCATTATAAACAACACCTGGAATATCAGGCCATCCCAACGCTTTTTGAGGAACAATGCCGGTTAGAGATCCTTCCTGCTGAACGGCCATCACCGCCGTTTTATCCAATCTGCGAGGCACTTTGCTGCCAGGCGGTTCCGTTCCTTTGGTGACCCATTCGTCCAGTGCAACAAACAACGCCCTTAACAACGGCTCTGCATTTACGGGATTTTGCAATTGCTGGCATACACCCCTGCTTGCAGCGTTGCCTGTACCATGCTGCGCCCCTGCTACTAAAAAAAACCGCACATTAATTGGATCGGGAATATCATTTCCTTTAAGATCCGAATGTAGTAACGAAGCGGTTTTAACCCAGTATTCATTGGCCGAGTTGATCTCAAAAACTTTAGGACAGGTATTGGTAACAGAACATTTTCCGCTACGACCGGCAGTTCTGCCTGTAAACGAATCTTTCATTGCAGGATAAGCAAAAGGGAATACCGCTTCAGGGTACAAATGGTTTTGCCGGTTTCGCTCTGTTCTTCCCGGTTGGGCAAATCTGTAATTGATGGCAACACCGCTGCCTCCGCCAAGCCAGTTCTCCATCCCGTCAATAACCTTTTTACCTTCTTCATCTTCATTGAAACCTGAGGTTTGAAAGTCGTTCATATAACGTGCGGGCTGCGACACGGTGAAGCTAAATGTAAAATGTATAACGCCTGCTAACGGGTTAGGATAACCGTAATCATCAGATTGTTTATTTCGTAAAAAAGAAATAAAATCACGGGTTGCTGCCAGGCCCAGTCCTGCTACCAGTGGATCTTTTGCAGTGTACCTGAACTCATAAATGGCACTTTGTTTAAATGCTGTGCCATCCGGTAAAAGTTTAATGGAATGATCGTTGAAATAATCCCATCCGTTCAGCGGCACAGTAATGGCAGTATCTGTTAATTTATTGCGCATGGTCATATGAGCTTCTGTTTTATTCATCGAAGCTGCAGGATAAGCGAGTGAGTACACTGTTGCAGCGGGATTATCGAATGATATATATTCGTATGATGGTCCCGTAATAGAAGACCCATCCGGATTCTTAGCCACCGGAACAGTGATAGTAAGATTATTATTGTTGGCAGTGGCGGAAATATCCCAGCCGCACCAGGCTATTGAATAGCCCCTGCTCATAAGAAATGCTTCGCCTGCATCCGTTGCCAGGCCCGGATTATTTCCACCGCTGCTGTTATTAAATCCACCAAACAATTTGGCACCACGGTTATTCACTTCAAAAAAAAGCTTGTGATTGCCGTTATTCAGATTCACAGGTTTTAATATGTAAATATCCATGGAGTACTCCACCATTCCTTTCGCATTGCGGGGTGCAAGAGCTATATCAGTAATACCGGCATTATGGGAATTGTTAGGATCTACTGCGCCATAAGCTTTTCCGATAAGTTTTTCATAAGCTCCTACCGTGCCAAATACTTTGCCTCCGAAAGCTGGTGATTCGATGCTGGTAATTTCAATTTTTACGATACCGGCATGAACCTTAGCAGCAAAATAATAAATGGTCGCAAAATAAATGAGTAAGATCTTCAAAGAAAATACGCCGTAAATATTATTAGTCTTATATTCCAAGTTAGTTTTTATATTCATTACCTTAAGGTACGAATAACTATAAAGCCACCTTGTCTCCTTGTGAATTGCGATCGATATAGGTAAATCAGTTACATTCGCATAAGCCATATGATCAACAGTTTTGGCAGCTCCTACAATAAGTGCTCGAAGTAGAACCGGAGAAAGCGATATTTCAATGTTCAATCCATCAATTTTAAATAAACCATTTATTAATGAAAACAATCATCATTTTTCTCCTGGCTTGTTGCAGTTTTAATTTTACTCACGCTCAAACGATAGACACGGCTGCCATCACAGTTGCTTCGCGACTCATCGGCATGAATTTTACCCAGGCTGAAAAAGATTCGATGACAGACAGGCTTAGAAACAGCGCCATCCTGTTCGAAAGAATGCACCGCCTTCATCTAACAAACAATCAGCCCTACCCTTTAGCTTTTAATCCCGCACCGATCGGTTATACCATCCCCACTAAACAACTGCCGGTTTCTTTTAAAATTCCCAACGCCGTAATAGTGCCTTTAAATATCAACGATCTCGCTTTTTACTCCATCCCTCAACTGGCATCTCTTATAAAAAATAAAAAGATAAGTTCCATAGATCTCACCAAATTTTTTCTCGAAAGATTAAAAAAATGGGGTGATACCCTTCATTGTGTTATCAGCTTAACAGAAGACATTGCCCTGAGAGAAGCGCAGCAGGCGGATGACGACCTGAAGAAGGGAATGTATCACGGTCCGCTTCACGGCATACCTTACGGATTAAAAGATCTTTTTTCGGTAAAAGGCACACATACTACCTGGGGTGCGGCTCCCTATAAAGATCAGGTACTGGATGAAGATGCATTTGTGTACGCTCAACTGCACAAAGCCGGTGCAGTATTATGCGCGAAACTTTCCATGGGCTCACTGGCAATGGGTGATTTATGGTACGGTGGAATGACAAGAAATCCCTGGAATACTAAATACGGTTCCAGCGGATCATCTGCCGGTTCTGCTTCCGCAACCACAGCAGGATTATTGCCTTTTGCCATCGGCACAGAAACACTCGGATCAATAGTATCTCCCTCTAATGCCTGTGGAGCAACGGGTTTACGCCCTACTTTCGGCTCTATCAGCCGCAGCGGCGCCATGGTTTTAAGCTGGAGTCTTGATAAGCTTGGCCCCATCTGTCGGAGCGCAGAAGATGCTGCCATTGTTTTTTATTATCTTAAAGGCACCGATGGTAAAGATGCCAGCGCGGTAAACCGCTCGTTCAATTATACCGGACAAACAAATTGGAAAAAGTTACGGATAGCTTATGCGGGTAATTTTTTTCGCAACCTCCCGCAAACGGCTGTTCAAAGGAAGGTGCTGGACATTTACAAAACATTGGGCGCCGATCTGCAGGAGATCAATTTTCCCGATTCAATATTATACCCGGTTAATATTATTACGCCTATCCTCAATGCAGAATCTGCTGCTGCATTTGATGACCTTACCAGAAGTGACCAGGATGATTTGTTAACCGCACAAAAAAAGAACGACTGGCCGAATTCATTCCGTGCTTCCCGTTTTGTTCCCGCTGTTGAATATATCACTGCCCACCGTCACCGTTATGCGCTTATTACAGGCTTTTATGATTTTATGAAGAATTATGACGTATTGATAGTGCCCAGCTTTGCAGGACGGCAACTTGCTATTACCAATTTAACCGGTTATCCGGTAGTATGTATGCCTGTTGGTTTTTCTCAAACCGGTATGCCTGAAAGTATTACGCTTATCGGTAACCTCTATGATGAAGCTACCATACTTGCCGCCGCCAAAGCTTACCAGGATGCCACTGATTTTAATAAAAAACACCCGGAACAATTTATCACCCGATAAATCAAACCTATAAGGTTTTTAAACCTTATAGGTTTGAACGTGCAAATTCTCCATAAAATTGTAATTTCGCCCTCATGTTTAATGATAAAAAATACTGTAAGGTCGCTATTCTCGACCTTTATGAAGGTGTAGCCAACCAGGGAATGCGTTGCCTGAGAAATATACTTAAAGAATATAGTGACACTAATAATATTGAGCTGCAGGTAGATGAATTTGAAGTGAGAATGCTGAAACAGGTGCCCGATCTTTCTTATGATATATACATTTCGAGTGGCGGGCCGGGTAGTCCGCTTGATACGGAAGGAACTGAATGGGAGAACCGTTATTTCCAGTGGCTCAGGCTGGTGGAAGAGTGGAACAGAGATAAGCTCAACGCCCAGAAAAAACATGTATTCTTTATTTGCCATTCTTACCAATTGGCTTGCCGGTACTTTAATGTGGGTACGGTTTGTAAAAGAAACTCAACGGCCTTCGGCGTTTTTCCAATTCATAGCTTGCCCGATGCCGCACACGAACCCGTTTTTGAGGGATTAAAAGAGCCTTTTTATTCTGTTGATAGCCGTGATTACCAGGTAATTAAACCTAATCACCAGGCAATTCTTGAAATGGGCGCAAGCATATTGGCGCAGGAAAAGGAACGTCCGCACGTTCCTTACGAAAGAGCGATCATGGCTATTCGTTTCAATAATTTTATGATAGGCACTCAGTTTCATCCGGAAGCCGATGCAACAGGCATGAGCATGTACCTTCAACGGGAAGATAGAAAACAAACCGTTATTGCAGAACATGGCGAAGCCAAATGGCAGAGCATGATTACTCATCTTAACGACCCTGATAAAATACGCTGGACTTATTCACACGTAATCCCGAATTTTCTTGATTTGGCATTGGGTGAGATGGCTGCTGCGTAGAAGTGAACCACGGAGGCAGGGAGGCACAAAGATACACTACTATAATTTTT
>CAXTDO010000308.1:0-7177 GCA_964242315.1 uncultured Flavihumibacter sp. | reverse complement strand
TTATAACGCAGCAGATACCACAAAGAAATATCCGGTAATACTCTTTTTTCATGGCGGGGGAGAAGTTGCCCCGGTTACCGATAATGAAATACAATTAATAAATGGGGCAGAGTTGTTTCAGAGTATGATGGATGCCGGTCAGTTTAATGCTTTCATGGTTTTCCCGCAACAGAAAGTCCTGGGATGGGATTTTTCGTACTTCACAAGAATAAATAATGTGATGGACTCCCTGCAAAAATATTGCAATACCGATCCTGACAAGGTTATCTCGATGGGTTTGTCTGCCGGCGGTTATGGTGCTATGGCATATAGCATCACATTTCCACAGCGCGCTGCTACTACAATTGCGGCATCACCTGCACTGATAGATATTCTAACACAGGATCCGGCAAGCTTTGTTCATATACCGTTCTGGTTATCTTCCGGCGGCACTGATGGAAATCCTAATCCTACGGTGACTCAGAATTTCGTAGATAGCTTCACTAACAAAGGCGGCAATATCAGGTATAATTTTTATCCTACACTAGGACATAATACCTGGGACGATCAATGGGAGGAGCCATACCTTCTACCCACCTGGCTTTCAGCGCATAAAGCTAATCCACTCCTTTATTTTAACAGGAGCAAATTCAATTCCGCTGCTACCATCACCGCAAGGATCGGAATTACTCAGGGCTTTTATCAATATCAATGGCAAAAAGACGGCGTTGACTTACCCGGCGCCACTGCCAATGAAATTCTTCCTACTCAGTTTGGCACCTATCGCGTCAGGTTTAAAAGGTTGGCTACGTCCAACTGGTCGGACTGGTCGCCGATACCTGTTACAATTTCTCAGGATAATATCGCTCCCAGTATTCCAGCTAACGTAAAATCGATGTTTACCGGCCGCACTTTCGTAAATCTGGACTGGAACAATTCCACCGACAATGATTCGGTGACCCGGTATGATGTTTATGTAAACGGCGTGAAAACATACACTACAGGTGAATCAGCTATAACGGCAGACAAGCTGTTGCCCAGTACCTCTTATATTTTTACGGTAAAGGCGCTTGACCAGGCTGGTAATGCTTCTGATTTCAGCAGCCCTGTAACGGTTAGCACCTCTGTAGTATCTAACGGACTCAACTATCGTTATTATGAAGGGAACTGGACGGTTCTGCCTAATTTTAATGCACTTACCCCACTAAAAACCGGAGTTTCGGCAAATGTGGATGTTACAAAAAGAAATACCGGTGTTGACTACCTACATGGATTTGTTTGGGAAGGATACATAAATATCAAAACACCGGGTACGTATACTTTTGAAACAAATTCCGATGACGGAAGCAAACTTTATTTTAATTCATTTTATTCGCCGAAGGCCAAGGCGCTTGTAAACAACGACGGATCACACGCGGCATGGGCACGTACCGGCTCTGTTTCTATTCCTACAGCAGGGCTGTACCCGATTGCCATTACCTATTATCAACAATGGAACTCCGAAACAATGGATGTTTACTGGACAGGTCCGGGATTTGGACGGTCGGTTATACCTGATTCCGTATTTTTGGATACTGCGGTTAACCCCTCGGACACTACTCCTCCAACTGTTCCGGCCAACGTTAAAGTGTTAAATACAGGCGCTAGCTTTGTAGATCTTGAATGGGATAATTCTACTGATAACATAGCAGTTACCGGCTATGATATTTACGTTGATAATGTGAAAAAGTACTCCAGTAATACTTCTAACTTTATCGCCAACAATTTAACGCCCAATACCACTTATAAATTTACTATAAAAGCCCTTGACAAGGCTGGCAATGCATCTGCTTTCAGCAGCCCGGTTACAGCAACAACAAGTGCCACTTTTTCAAGCGGACTAAAGTACCGGTATTATGAAGGAACCTGGACCGCACTTCCTGATTTCAATACCCTTACCCCTGTAAAAACAGGCACAACGCCGAATATAGATATAACGGTTAGAACCCCGGGCGTAAATGATAATTTCGCTTTCGTATGGGAAGGGAACATAAATATTACCACTCCTGGTAATTACACTTTTGAAACCGTTTCAGATGATGGCAGCAAGTTCTATTTTAATACCTCTTATTCACCCACTGCAATAGCCCTGGTAAATAATGACGGACTGCACGCTGCACAGCCCATAGCTAACACGGTAAATATACCCGTAGCGGGACTATATCCCGTTACAATCAGCTATTTTGAATATGGCGGTGGAGAAACGATGCAGCTTTACTGGACCGGTCCGGGTATCAGCAGGCAGCTTGTACCTAACTCGGCGTTTATGGAACCTGTTACAGGCGATGTAACCCCACCAACCGCACCTGCAAATTTAAAATCATTTAACACTGGTAATACCTTTGTAACCCTTGATTGGGATAATGCCACAGACAATATAGGTGTAGCCCGTTATGACATATACGTGAACAATGTTAAAAAGTATACGTCTTTAGAATCTGCCATAACTGCGGATAGCCTGGCGCCTAATACGGCTTACACCTTCACAGTAAAGGCAGTTGACCAGTCTAACAATGCCTCTGTAGCCAGTAATCCGGTTACCGTTACTACTGCTGTTACCTCATCGGGACTGCAATACCGTTACTATCACGGCAATTGGGACGTTCTTCCAAATTTCAATACTTTGACGCCGGTTAAATCGGGCAATACACCCAATATTGATATCGTGACACCGAGAAACAGGAGCGACTCATTCGGTTTTGTTTGGGAAGGTTACATTAGTATGCCAACCGCAGGCACCTATACGTTTGAAACGGTTTCTGACGACGGAAGCAAGCTTTACTTCAATACCTTTTATTCCCCGGAAGCTACTGCTCTTATAACAAATGATGGATTGCATGGTCCAACATCAGTTACTGCAAGCGTAGTGGTACCTGCAGCCGGATACTATCCGATTACAATCACATTCTTTGAAAAATCCAGCGGAGAATCAATGCAGGTGTATTGGAGCGGCCCGGGAATATCCAGGCAGCTAATTCCTAATACGGCATTTACAGGCCCATCTACAGATGTTGTGGCACCAACAACACCTGTAGACTTTAAAGGACTTTACGCCGGTAAAACATTTATCAATCTTTACTGGCAGAAATCCACCGATAATGTTGGAGTTGTTGGTTATGACGTTTATGTGAACAATGAAAAAAAATATACCACCCCTGATAATGCGATTACTGTTGACAAACTTTTGCCGAATACTTCCTATAGCATTACAGTTAAAGCAGTTGACCTGGCAGGTAATAGCTCTGCGGCTAGTTCTCCTGTTACATTTACCACTCCTACTACGGTAAATGGAGTTAACTGGAGATATTTTCCAGGGTCGTGGGATGTGCTTCCAAATTTTAATTCACTTACACCCGCGCTTGCCGGAACCAGCCCTAATATTAATATCAATGTAAGGCCTCAGCGGGTAAGTGATAATTTCGGATTTGTATGGGAAGGGTACCTGAATCTGCAAACCCCTGGCAACTATACCTTTGAATTGGTATCTGATGACGGAAGCAGGTTTTACTTTAATTCATTTTACGTTCCTTCCGCGACGCCGTTAATTAATGATGACGGCTTACATGGACCAACCTCAGCATCAGGTACGGTTACTGTTACTGCCGCAGGCTTATATCCGTTTGCAGCAATATATTTTGAAAAGGACGGTGGTGAAACTATGCAGCTATACATTTCAGGCCCCGGAATACCACGACAACTTGTGCCGAATTCAGCGTTTATAAATTTGAATCCGTCAGCCATAGTTCAAAGTAGTGTAACGCCGGTATTAAATTCAGCCACTTCAATGATTGATAATGACGGCACCCAGGTTATAAAAACATGGAGAGCCTATCCGAATCCGATGTCTGAATTGCTTAATATGGATATTTATGTAGCATCACAGAAAAATGACATCGGCGTTGATATAACCGATATGAATGGAAAAGTAGTTTATAGCAACAATTTTAAAGGGTTGCCTTCCGGTGAGAATACTTTAAAAATGAAGATAGGAAATGGTACACTTGCTCCGGGGATCTATTTTGCCAGGGTTAGTGTTAACGGTGTTCCTTCCAAAGTAATAAAACTGGTTAAGTCCAGAAATTAGCAAAAGATCAACTGTAAAATCCGGGAACGCATATTCCCGGATTTTTTTTGCTCTCAATATTGCCACTATCTTTACCCGTAAACGTTTCAAAAGAAAATATTTTTCCCCTGTTTACGTTTGTTTTACTACTTATGCTTCCCCAACAACCCGTTAACCCAATGCGAAAGCTATTAAACCAATGAGACCATAAGTTTTTAGATGAAAGATATATTTAACTACCGGCCCATAATTGCACAAAACAGGTATGCATGGATTGATTATGCAAAAGGTATCTGTATCATACTGGTATGTTACCGGCATAGCTTTGAAGGTTTAATTAATGCTAATTTTCCCACAGGTGATTATCCTTTTCTCGAATTGGTAAATTCTTCCCTGGTAACATTCAGAATGGCGTTGTTTTTTATTATTTCAGGAATATTTATTTCCCGAACACTTTCTAAAAAAAGTTACCCCGCTTATTTTATAGATCGTTTTAAAGTAATTATCTATCCGTTACTGGTTTGGGGATCAATACAAATTACGCTGCAATTATTATTTAAGAATTATACAAATGCAAAGAGGGAACCCATCGATTACCTCAACCTGCTGCTGATGCCGCGCAGGATTGAACAGTTCTGGTACTTAAATACGCTGTTTATGGTAGGTATTTTATATGCCTTCCTCAAATCCGTATTAAAATTCAACATGTGGCAGCTTATGATATCTGCCATAGTGCTTTACAGTGTTGGATTTATTTATTACTTCACTAATGCCAACATGCGGTACGAAACGCTTGCCTATAGTTTTATCCCGGATTTACTGCATTATTATATTTTCTTTTTTATAGGCGATGCCATAGCGCCTTTCATATGGAATAAAGACAATATCAAATACTTGAGTTCGCTCAAAATATTAATGCCGGTAGCACTATTTTTTTTTCTTGCGCATTATTATTACACCTTTGAAAACAACCTGCATCACAAAGGATTTTACGTGGAGTTTTATATGCCGGTATCATTTTTAGTGATTGCTTTAAGCGGATGCGCAATAACGGTGATGATTTCTTTCATTCTTCAAAGATTCAATGTGCTGAAATTTTTAAGGGTAATAGGGTTTCATTCTCTGTTTATCTATCTGATGCATGTGATTTTTACCGGATCAATCAGGGTATCTGCAACAAAATTGCTGCATATTACCAATATACCTTTTTTATTATTACTGAGTGTGGTTACGGGAGTGTTACTACCTATTATTATTTATAATATTCTGATGCGCAATCGCTTGTGGTGGCTGTTCAGTCTTCAGAAACCCGATAAAAAATTAAGCTTAACTTAAAGTATTGAGTGCCGGATATTATTTAAAGCAAATGCATTTATACTATCGTTCACGATGGAACATAAGTTTATAAAAAACCGCGACATCGTATTATTCAGCTTTCAACCATGGGATACTGAAATAGGCAGTAACTTTAAAGATATAGCACTTGAACTTTCTAAATTTAACCGGATACTATATGTAAACAGGGCCCTGGACAGGATATCACTTTTACGAAACAGGAACAGCCCCCAGGTGAAAGCAAGACTTGCCAGTATAAAAGATGGCATTGATGAACTTGTTGAGATATTGCCATCCTTATGGGTGCTAAACCCCAGAACAATTCTTGAATCGATCAACTGGATACCGCTTCCAACCGTACATGACTGGTTAAACAGGATCAATAATAAGCGGTTAGCAAAACAAATTAATAAAGCCATTAACCGGTTAGAATTTTCGGATGTAATACTCATTAATGACAATGATTTTATACGGGGGAGGTACCTTAAAGAATTGGTTAATTGCAACGATTATATTTTTTATAAACGTGACTATCTTCTTGGCGTAGGCTACTTTCAACGTCACGGACCACGACTTGAAGCCGGTACTTTAAGAAATGTTGATATGGTAGCAACCAATTCGGCCTATCTTGAAAAACTGGCAGCGCGGCATAATCCATATAGTTTTGATATCGGTCAGGGATGCGACCTTACCTATTATCAGAATATAAGTGATTTTGAGCCGGAGGATATAAAAGATATTAAGAAACCCATAATCGGCTATACGGGATTTGTAAGTACATGGAGGATAGATATCGACATTATAATATATATCTCCAGAAAGTTACCGAATTGCAGCATTATATTGATAGGCCCTGTTGACGAATTACTGGAAATTGAAGACCTGGAACACTTAAAAAACATACACTTCCTGGGGTATAAGCCGGCGGCAGAATTGCCAGTGTATATGCAATACTTTGATGTTTGTATGAATCCCCAGGTTTTAAATGAAATAACCAGGGGTAATTACCCGAGAAAAATTGATGAATACCTTGCAATGGGTAAACCGGTTGTTGCCACACAAACCGAAGCCATGAAATTGTTTGAGCAATACACCTTGCTTTGCAGGAATAAGGCGGAATTTGTTGAAAAAATTTCTACAATACTTACAAATCCACAACAATATATTTGCGAAACAGAGATAGCCCGCAGGAAGGCTTTTGCGCTTTCTCATTCATGGACCAATAGCGTGGGCAGGCTTGGAGATGCTTATTACAAAACGAAAACTAATAATATCAATCTGACAGATCAACCGATACAGTTAATTTCAACAGATAGAAACTGGCTGCAGGTAATTTCGGTTTCATTTTTAATCGCATACCTGCTTTTCATTTTTATAAAATTTTTATTTTTCTGACAGGGATGGGAAATTTAATTAATTCAACTGTTTTCGCTTCTATATCAGAATGGCTCAGGTACCGTTTTTATGAAAAGAAGTTCAGTACCCTTTCTGGCCTGGTATTACTGATAATATGGGGGATATCCATTGTATATTTTACGTACGAGATCAACCCGCTAACGGCTGTTTTATTACTCGTGATTGGCGGAATTTTTATATTGAGGATATGTCTTCGTTATCCTCTTTTCGGACTGTATTTCACTTCGTTGTTCTCATCGCTGTTTGCGCTGCCGGGAAGATTTTTTAATATACAATCTTCGATAGTCATTTTGGTAGAAGTGTTTAGATATGTTTTGTTGATAGTTGTATTAAGAAAGTTTGTAC
>CAXTDO010000307.1:6646-7184 GCA_964242315.1 uncultured Flavihumibacter sp. | reverse complement strand
ACACCTCCTTAGTAAACATCCCGATACAGAATATATTCCATTTATTTTTCTTACCGCTAAAACAGAGCGTAACGATTTTCGTAAAGGTATGGAAATGGGTGCCGATGATTTCATCACCAAACCTTTTGACGACATTGAATTGCTCAATGCCATAGAAACAAGGATAAAAAAATATGAGATCCTGCAGGGCCGGTATACTTCAGATGAAAGAGGGGCTAACGACCTGATGAAAGACTTATGTGGCGGAGGACTTCTCAATTTAGATTTTTCCACGCACGAATCGGAAACCATAGCTAAAAAACAATTTCTGTATAGCGAGAACAAACGGCCTAAATATCTATACTATCTTAAAAAAGGTAAGGTTAAAATTTTTAAATTGAACGATGATGGAAAAGAATATATCACTCATCTGGCTACGGAGGGAGATTTTATTGGTTACCTGTCTTTACTTGAAAATAAATCTTATGACGATAATGCGGAAGTACTGGAAGAAGTAGAAGTTATTTTAATACCGAAAGAGGAATTTTTATCGTCGGTT
>CAXTDO010000307.1:0-6636 GCA_964242315.1 uncultured Flavihumibacter sp. | reverse complement strand
GTCGGTTTACAGCGACCTGATAATTGCTACCAAATTCATAAAGCTTATAACACAAAATGTAAAAGACCAGGAGGAACGCTTGTTGAACCTTGCTTATAGTTCTCTGCGCAAAAGAATTGCCAAAGCACTGGTGATCATCCACTCCAAATTAAATATTAGTAAAGGCGGCGAGCAGGTGATAGATGTTTCAAGGGATGATATTGCACGCTATGTTGGTACTGCTACGGAATCGCTTATCCGCACACTGAGCGATTTCAAATCTGAGAAATTAATAGAAATTAAAGAAGGTAAAATACGGATCATAAATGTAGAAAAGCTGAATAGCCTTGTGTATTAATTGCGGTCAGCTATCGGCCTTCAGGTATCAGGAGGAAAGCTTATTAGTTTTTGATCTGCTGATAGCTGACGACTGATAGCAATTCACACGACACTACTCACCAAAAACATCATCCATGTTCCTGCGCTGCTTTTTAGTGGGCCGGCCAATCTTACTTTGTCTTTTACCGGTATTAAAGGAAGGCGCCTGATATTGAAGTCCGGGCTCTTCTTCAGGAGTAATATCTAGATAATATTTAATTGCTTCCGCATACTGAACACGATTGGCAAGCAATCCGGTAACTTTTATTACCCATCGCCTTGCCTCTGTTTTTACGTCAAATTCGTCTCCGATATTTACCGGCTTTGCGGCTTTAACTGCCGTTGCATTTAATTTTACTTTTCCTTTATCGCAGGCTTCAGCGGCCTGAGAACGCGTTTTGAAGAGCCTTATTGCCCACAAATATTTATCAACTCTTAATTTCTCTGCCACAGGCATTTTTAGGTATTTAATATTATAATAAAAATTTTGCAATCATCTATCAGCCATCAGCAGGTACCCGTTTCTCCTGATTGCTGATTGCAAAATTTATTAAAGTAAACAATTCATTTAACGTTCATTTCAGTAAAGTACTTATGAAAGTACGGGATCGTTTCAATGCCTTTATAAAAATTGGAAAGATCAAATTTTTCGTTGGGTGAGTGAAGGTTATCACTGTCGAGGCCAAAACCGAGAAAAACAATTTTTATATCCAGTTCTTTTTCAAACAACGCACAGATGGGTATACTTCCACCTCCTCTGACGGGGATAGGCTTTTTGGAAAAAGTGGTTTCTATGGCTTTAGCTGCAGCTTTGTAGGCTATTGAATCAATGGGCGTCATGTAAGGCTCACCGCCATGGTGCACTTCCGCTTTAACAGAAACACCCGCCGGTGCAATACCCTTGAAATAGTCAAGAAGTTTTTGAGTAATGATTTCTGAAGACTGCTTTGGTACAAGCCTGGCTGAAATTTTTGCGTGGGCTTTGGATGGCAGCACCGTTTTAGCACCTTCTCCCTGGTATCCACCCCAAATGCCGTTTATTTCCAGTGTTGGCCTTATTCCTGTTCTTTCATTTGTTGAGTATCCACTTTCACCCCGGAGTTCCTGTACACCGAGATCCGATTTATACGCTTCTTCATCATAGGGAGCTTGTGCCATCAGTTGTCTCTCTTCCTGCGTAGCTTCTACTACATCATCATAAAAACCAGGAATGGTAATATGATTATGCTCATCATGACAGGATGCGATCATCTTTGCAAGGATAGTGATGGGATTGGCAACCGCACCACCATATACACCACTATGCAGGTCGCGGTTAGGACCGGTAACTTCCACTTCAATATAAGACAATCCCCGCACGCCGATATCAATAGAAGGATCATCCATGCTTAACATGGAGGTATCACTGATCAGAACCACATCTGCCTTTAGCAGATCTTTATGAGTACTTACAAATTTGGCAAGATTGGGTGAACCTATTTCTTCTTCGCCCTCAATAATGAATTTTATATTATTGCTGAGTGAATTTGTTTTGACCATAGTTTCCAGGGCCTTAATATGCATATAAACCTGTCCTTTATCATCACAGGCTCCGCGGGCAAAAATCTTACCCTCTTTTATAACAGGATCGAAAGGGCCGCTGTGCCATAACTCAAGTGGCTCTGCGGGTTGTACATCGTAATGTCCGTAAACAAGAACGGTGGGTTTTTCAGCATCGATTATTTTTTCAGCGTAGATAACCGGATGGCCATCTGTAAGGTGTATTTCAGCGGTGCCAGCGCCGGCGTCCAGTAAACGTTGTTTAATTAATTCAGCGCAATGTTTCATATCGGCCTTATGCTCATTCTTGGCGCTTACGCTTGGTATGCGTAATAATTCCAGCAGCTCACTTAAAAAACGATCTTTGTTTTCAGACTGGTATTCTTTCCAGATCTCTGTATTGGACATGTCATGTAGCTTTTATGATGAATGGAGGACAAAAATAAGTTTATTAGTGTCGTTGACTGATCCAGTTGTAATGATTTTTTCTTTTGATAACGACAATTTAGTTAGGCATTCCTTGTGTCCTTTGTGAATTACCTTTGTGCCCTTTGTGGTTAAAAATCTATCATTTCAGGAATCTTTTGACCACAAAGGGCACAAAGGTAATTCACAAAGGACACAAGGAATGCCTAATAAATAAAAGTCCTTAAGTTAACAGCGCCGATAGAAGCATTATCAACTCGTAGTAGAAGGAACAGCAGCCGTTTTTTTTCTGGAAAAAACTTTTTGAAAAAACGGCGCTATCTTTTTTATGGTTCTAAAATAATATTCCTGATTAAACAATTGAGAATCGCGCATGGCTTTATAGGTAAGAAAAAATCCGATAGGCGATAAAACAATGGTTGCAAGCCACATCCCAAGAATTGGATTTAACACTTCCGTTTTTACCAGCTTTAAACCGAAATTATTTAATAGAAAAAATATCACAAAAAAAACAACCGCAAACACCAGGGGAGTACCCAGCCCGCCTTTCCTGATGATCGAGCCCAAAGGAGCTCCTATAAGAAAAAGCACCAGGCAGGCTATCGACATGGTTAATTTTCGATGCCATTCGATCAGATGCAGTAATAGTTCTTTCCGTTTTGCTTCATACTCGATATTGGAAACATCAATGTTTGATTTTATACTTCCGATTTGTGAAATGGTGCGATCCAGAATGTAAGAACGCTGGCTATCCGGAATAAGTTCTTTCATAGATTTTATGGGTTGCTTTCCCGTGGCCTTAACAGCTATCCAGCCCGTATCGAGATAACGCGTAAAAGTTAAATAGGGAGTAACCTGGGGCAGTATCTTTTTTCCGAAAGCAGCATTCTGTTTTTTAAGTGAATCGATTGATTTATCTAACTGACGGATGCTGAGCATTTGATAATTGTCTTTGAAAACGCTGTCATTGGTTTTATTCAATTTAAAAGAGCTGAGGTCAAATACTTTATTATATTCTTTAAATCCTATCCGGATATAATCTGTGTTTGTGGTGAGATGCTCTCCCCTTTCTTCATAGCGCCATCCGTCTTTCAGGTTAAATTCTAAAAAGTTCAACTTGTTAACCTTCATCTCGCCACTCCTGGCAACTATGATATTATCCTGTAAATTGTTACCACCCTTCTCATAAATAATTATATTTCTTATAGTGGTTCCGTCTTTTTCTTTCTTGCCTACTTTTATAACAAATCCTTCTATCTTATCATAAAATACTCCTTCTTTAATATCAAAAGCCGGCTTAGACATTATAATATCATACTTCAGCGTATTCATTTTTAGTGTTGCAACCGGGATGATATAATTGTTAAATAAGAAAGCGGCACCGCATAAAATAAGGGTGGTGAAAAAAAGCGGGCGCATAAATCTTATCAATGGAATGCCTGCGGATTTAATGGCAACCAGTTCGAAAGTTTCCCCTAAATTGCCAAAAGTCATGATAGATGATATCAGGATGGCCAGTGGTAACGCCAGGGGTATGTTATACGCCGACACATAACTGGTGAGTTTTATGATGGTAATAAGATCAAGTCCCTTGCCTACCAGATCATCAATATATAACCAGAAAAATTGCAGTGTTAGCACAAATAATGTAATAAAAAAAGTGGCAATAAAAGGCCCTGTGAAAGCTTTTAATATGAGGGTATCTAATTTTTTCATTCAGGCCTGATGAGCTGATAATTTGGATATGAATCAGGAAAAGTTTTATTTTCCACAGATTGATGCTACTTCATACTCGGAAATCAAATCGTTATGGAAGAGACAAAAATACAGCTTTCGGAAGATGAATTGCTATTGATGCAAAACAGCGATTGGATTTTAACAAAGAATAGGATCATTGAAAAGATAAGCGAGGGCTTCGGCGACCTTGTAGTTAGGATGCAGCAACAAATGGCAGGCTTTCAGCAGGTGCACAATGGTATTGTTACACCTGGAAGTGCAAAAATCTCCAGGGGCGAAAAGTACCAGGGACTTCCTTACGTAATACTTGATTATCCCAGAATTTTCGGTAAAGAAGACATACTTGCCATCCGCACACTTTTTTGGTGGGGGAATTATTGTAGTGTCACTTTACATGTTAAAGGGGTGTGGCAGGAGGTCGTTTTACAAAAATTGATTGCTCACCTGGAGCAGCTCAACATGAACTCATTTTATATTTCGTTTTCAGGCAACGAATGGAGCCACAACGTCCTGGATGCAGATTATGTCAGGTTGCAACAACTTTCACAGGAAGAAATTTTACAAAAACTACCTGCAAAAGCCTTTCTTAAACTAACTTCAAAAGTAGAAATAGGCGCCTGGATTACTATGGAGAAGAAACTGTTTGAACTGTTTCTCAATCTTGCGGAACTGATAAAGTACTAACTGCCAATACGGTGAAAAAGATCTTTTAGCTGGGAGTTCCATAATTGGCTCTGATCTTTTATTTCTTTCTTCTCGGCAAAATCCTTGACCATTAATATAGTTTGGTTAGTGACCTCGGATTTTTCAATGCTGAATTCAAAAAATTCTTCTTTAGGTGCATGCAGCCAATGAAAGCGTATCGATTTATCGTCAATGCTTTCCAGTACTTCGGCTTTATCCGTGCTGCCATCCCAGGAAAAACTAAAAACGCTGTCTCTTTCATCTACCTTTTCTGCAAACCATTCCTGTAACCCTGCAGGAGTACTGAGAAATTCATATAAAATAGAAGGAGAACATCTTACTGGATATTCTAAAGTGAAAAGCTGTTTTTTACTCATCTACGGTGCAATAATTCTAAATGTTTCCAATAAGTGCAATAATAGAAAAATATTTCATCCTGCAAAATTTTAATTACATATTTAATGTTAATGTTTTTTTATTAGTTATTAAACAAAATTGGTCAATTAAACTGACTAGCAGTAGATTATACAAATATATTTGGATTTGCCTGTTAGTAGTGTTATATTGCTATTCTTACTTCCAAGGAATATCTCATATCATAAGTAAGAAAATCCTTTATTCTGCGTTTTATATAAGCTCTGATTGTTAGCTATTCGAATTAACCCTTATAATACCTTAAACCGCCATCCATGAGTATGCGTCAGCTCAAGATCACGAAATCTATCACTAACCGTGAATCTCAAAGTCTCGAAAAGTATTTACAAGAAATCGGAAAAGTTGAATTAATCAGTCCGGAAGAAGAAGTTAAGCTGGCCGTGCTGATAAAGCAGGGAGATCAGAGAGCTTTAGACAGGCTTACCAAAGCAAACCTCAGGTTTGTGGTATCTGTTGCCAAGCAATACCAAAACCAGGGACTTTCCCTGCCCGACCTCATCAACGAAGGTAATCTTGGTTTGATAAAAGCAGCGCAGCGTTTTGATGAAACACGTGGTTTTAAATTTATTTCCTATGCCGTCTGGTGGATCCGCCAGAGTATTTTACAGGCGCTTGCTGAACAGTCGCGTATTGTACGCCTTCCTCTTAACAAAGTGGGTTTAACCAACCGTATTCAGAAAGCCTATTCGCAATTGGAGCAGGAATATGAAAGAGAACCTTCACCCGAAGAACTGGCTTATCTACTGGAACTGGACACAGATGAAATACAGGCTTCCCTGGCTCTTGGAGGGCGTCATGTAAGTATGGATACTCCTTTGTCTGAAGGTGAAGAAGGTACCCTTATGGATGTTATGGAAAATCCGAACGTTGAAAGAACGGAAAAGAATATCGAGCATGTTGAATCATTGAAAACAGAAATAGGCAGGTCTTTAACGGCATTAACAGAGAGGCAAAAGGAGGTGATTTGCTACTTCTTCGGAATAGGAGTGGATCACCCCATGAGCCTGGAAGATATAGGCGAACGTTTTAACCTTACCCGTGAAAGGGTGCGGCAGATTAAAGACAAAGCTATTACGAAGTTAAGAACCACCTCCAGGTGTGGCATGCTGCGGCCTTATTTGGGAGTGTGATGGTATAAATACTTTTTACATCAAAAAATAATCAATATTCAATAATCAATGTTCAAAGAGTACCAAGGTGTCTTTTATAGAAAGTGCTACTTTGAAAATTGATTGTTGAATATTGAATATACTTTCTTAAAGAAATGATATAGATTGAATATTACCGGTATTCGGTGCTTGCTTAAAAAATAATACTAAATTCGCAATATTAAAGTGAATATAACCTCTATGTTATATTCACTTTTTATTTTTTAAGGTTGAGATAAATCAGTGTTTTATGTTTGAAAGTTTAAGTGACAAGTTAGAAACAGCCTTTACGCAATTAAAAGGGCAGGGA
>CAXTDO010000306.1:0-7208 GCA_964242315.1 uncultured Flavihumibacter sp. | reverse complement strand
GTTATACAATAGACTTCAATTTAAGCGACGGATGCATAGTATGTAATGAAATAAACACAGCAATGTCACCGGATGATTTTATGATTGATAAAGTATACCGTTTTGAAGGTGCTACCAACCCAGATGACGAATCTGTTTTATATGCCATATCTTCTTTAAAGTTTAACGTAAAAGGAGTATTGGTAAATGGCTATGGGATTTCGGCAGATGATGCAACGAATGAATTGATTTCAAAATTGAAAACACATGCTACTATTGTACCGTAGAAAAGTGTCACCATAAACTCCATAACGCAAGATTGATCGGATAAGGCTTCAGATTCATAACGGTGAATTGCAGGCAAATGCAAAATTTCAAAAATGGAACATCAACATCAAGCAGAAACACCAGTAAAACCGGCTAAAATGGATCATTCCGGAATGGATCACAGCGCCATGCAACATGGCGGTAATCCTGCTATGGGAATGGAAGGCCATAACCACCACAAGATGATGATGACCGATTTCAAAAAGCGGTTTTATGTTGTGCTGGTCCTTACCATTCCTATCCTGCTGCTATCAACCATGATACAACGTTTTATGGGAGTGGTTTGGCAGTTTAGAGGTTCACAGTACATTTTGTTTGCCTTGTCATCAGTTGTGTTCTTCTATGGCGGCTGGCCGTTTTTAAAGAAACTGACAGATGAAGTAGTTGCCAAGTCCACTGCTTTATCGGCGAAGAATGGATTGCTGATCAAGAACAGGACAGCTTTCGAAAATGCCAGGAAAATCACTACCATTGTGTTTGATAAAACCGGTACACTAACCGTAGGAAAATTTGAAGTATCAAAAATTGTATCGCTGCAAAAAGACCTGAGTGAAAATGAGATCATTCGCTTTGCATCCGCTTTGGAACTAAGATCGGAACACCCAATTGCCACGGGCATAATGCAAAAAGTGGCAGCTTTATCTGTCGTAATTCCCGCAACAGAAAATTTTAATGCCATTACTGGTAAAGGCGTCGAAGCTACAGTAGAGGGAAAGAAAATAATGGTTGTTAGTCCGGGTTATTTGAAAGAAGTAAACATGCCTTTGCCTAAGGGCTTTTCCGCAAACGATACAGAAACGGTGGTGTTTGTATTGATTGACAATAACCTTGTTGGATATATTGCTTTGTCGGATAAAATACGACCGGAATCCATAGACACCATTCAAACCCTAAAACAAAATGGCATTAAGTCCATTCTGCTTACTGGTGACAATAGTAAAGTGGCAAAAAGTGTAAGTGAAACGTTGGGCATGGACAGTTTTATAGCCGAAGTATTGCCGCACGAAAAACTAGAAAAGATAAAAGAACTGCAAGCCATGGGCGAATTTGTGGCGATGACAGGTGATGGTGTAAATGATGCACCGGCACTGGCGATTGCCGATGTTGGTATTGCAGTTGGCAGTAGTAGCGATATAGCCGCAGAAACAGCAGGCATTGTTCTGGTAAACAGCAACCCAAAAGACATTGTTAACTTGGTTTTGTTTGGTAAGGCTACTTACAACAAAATGATGCAGAATTTAATCTGGGCAACCGGTTATAACGTTGTGGCATTGCCATTAGCAGCAGGCGTCTTATATCATTGGGGCATCCTGCTAAGCCCAGCCGCGGGCGCTGTTTTAATGACCGCAAGTACCATTGTTGTTGCCATCAATGCAAGTAGGCTGAAAGTCAAATAAATCTAAAAAAATAATCTTTAATTTAAAATCAAAATTGTGGAAACAGAAATCATTAATAAAACAGTTGAAACGTTATCGCCGGAATTATCGCATAAAATAAATGCTTACTGGCGTGCTGCCAATTATTTATCTGTCGGGCAGATTTATTTGTATGATAATCCGCTTTTAAAAGAGCCCTTGAAGCTGGAGCATGTAAAACCACTGGTGGTAGGCCATTGGGGAACTACGCCGGGTCAGAATTTTATCTATGTGCATCTTAACAGGATCATTAAGAAATATGACCTTGATATGTTTTATATCTCAGGTCCGGGTCACGGCGGCCCGGCGTTGGTTGGTAACGTTTATTTAGAAGGCACCTGGAGTGAAGTGTATCCCAACATTACCCAGGATGAAGAAGGAATGAAAAAACTGTTCACCCAGTTTTCGTTTCCCGGTGGCATTTCAAGTCATGTGGCTCCCACAACACCGGGTTCAATTCATGAAGGAGGTGAGTTGGGTTATTCTTTAAGTCATGCATTCGGTGCGGCCTTCGATAATCCCGGTCTTATTGTAGCCTGTGTGGTGGGTGATGGTGAAGCAGAAACCGGGCCGTTAGCTACAGCCTGGCATTCCAATAAGTTTCTGAATCCAATCAGTGATGGAGCTGTTTTGCCCATACTGCATTTGAATGGATATAAAATAAGTAACCCAACTATACTGGCGAGAATTGAGCATGAAGAGTTGGAGCAATTCTACAGAGGTTGTGGGTGGGTGCCCTATTTTGTAGAAGGCGACGACCCCGAAACAATGCATCAATTGATGGCAACGGTTATGGAGCAGGCTATTGAAGACATCCTGCTGATAAAAAGAAACGCCCATGATACTAATGACGCTACCCGTCCCCGGTGGCCAATGATCATTTTGCGGTCTCCTAAAGGATGGACCGGCCCGAAACAAGTGGATGGATTGCCCAATGAAGGAACCTTCCGCTCGCACCAGGTGCCGATACTTGTAGATGCCGATCATCCTCAACATGTTGAACAATTAGAAAGTTGGATGAAGAGCTACAAGCCGGAAGAATTGTTTGATGAAAACGGGAAACTGATTGCCGCACTGGCTGAATTAGCGCCTGTTGGTAATCGCCGGATGGGGTCTAATCCTAACACCAACGGCGGGATTTTATTGCATGATCTTATGATGCCTGACTTCCGCGTTCACGCTGTCAACGTTACTTCGCCTGGTTTGGTAATGGGTCAGGATACGATGGTGCTGGGAAAGTTTGTTCGGGATGTTATCCGGCTGAATCGAAAGCAGCATCATTTCCGTGTCTTTGGCCCTGATGAAACCATCTCAAATTTGTTGGGATCGATATTCGAAGCCACAGACCGCCAATGGGAAGCAAGAGAAGAAACCAATGACGAATTTCTTGCACCTGAAGGACAAGTAATAGATTCGATGCTTAGCGAACACCAGTGCCAGGGATGGCTTGAAGGCTATTTGCTTACCGGACGTCACGGGATATTCAACAGTTACGAAGCATTTATTCGTATCGTTGACTCCATGTTTAGTCAGCACGCCAAGTGGTTAAAGGTTACCTCTGAATTACCCTGGCGGCGTAATATCGCATCGCTTAATTACTTACTGGCTTCTCATGTATGGCAGCAGGATCACAATGGATTTACGCACCAGGACCCCGGTTTCCTTGACCACGTAATTAATAAGAAAGCAGATGTTGTTCGTGTTTATTTACCACCCGATGCCAACTGCCTGTTGTCTGTTTTCGACCATTGTTTGCGCAGCCGCCATTACGTAAATGTGGTAGTGGCGGGTAAGCATCCATTGCCTCAATGGCTTACCATGGAAGCCGCTATTATACATTGCACCGAAGGCATTGGCATTTGGCAGTGGGCAAGCAACGACCAGGGCTCAGAACCGGATGTGGTAATGGCCTGCTGTGGTGATACGCCAACACTGGAATTACTTGCAGCCGTTTCAATATTACGGGAACATTTACCTGACCTTAAAATAAGGGTAGTGAATGTAGTTGACCTCATGAAATTACAATCTGAATCAGAACACCCGCATGGATTAAGTGACCTGGATTATGATTCCATCTTCACAAAAAACAAACACATCATATTCAATTTTCATGGTTATCCCTGGTTGGTGCATCGCCTTACCTATCGCCGTGCCAATCGCAATCTGCATGTGCGGGGTTACAAAGAAGAAGGTACTATTACAACGCCCTTTGATTTGCGGGTGCAAAATGATATAGACCGGTTTCATCTGGTTATTGATGTGATCGACCGCCTGCCACATTTAGTTAGCAAAGGAGCTTACCTGAACCAACAGTTGAGGGATAAACTGATAGAACATAAACTTTACGTACACCGTCATGGTAAAGACATGCCGGAAATACTTAACTGGAAATGGAAGGCAAGTGAACCTGATACGAAAATTTTACCGGCGATTAATACATGAAAAAATGACAACAAAACAAATTGTTCTGGCATCGAGGCCAAAAGGATTACCGACTCTGGAGAATTTTAAGATGGGAGAAGTTGAATTACCTGCTATCAGTGAGGGTGATGTATTATTAGAAGGTATGTATTATTCGGTTGATCCATACATGCGTGGCAGGATGAATGATGTCAAATCTTATATACCTCCTTTTGAAACCGGGCAGCCGCTAAGTGGCGGAGTGATAGCCAAAGTAATCGAAAGCAAATCAGTGAAGTTTAAAAGCGGCGATATCATAACCGGAAATTTGTTGTGGCGAAAACAAATGATTGCTTCAGAAAAAGACATTAGGAAGATAGATACCGCTATAGCTCCTCCAAGTTATTATCTCGGTATATTGGGCATGACGGGGCTTACGGCGTATTTTGGATTAATGCATATTGGCAAACCCAAAGCAGGCGAAACGGTTGTGGTATCAGGTGCAGCCGGTGCGGTTGGTATGATGGTAGGACAAATCGCTGCGATACAAGGCTGCCATGTAGTGGGCATTGCAGGCTCTGATGAAAAGATCAAAACATTAAGGGAAAAGTTTGGTTTTGATGACGCTATCAACTACAAAACCAATCCCGACATGCAAAAAGCTATCGCCGATGCTTGCCCTGGCGGAGTGGATGTTTATTTTGATAATGTAGGCGGTACAATTTCCGATGCGGTTATCAGTAACATCAACTTTCACGCAAGGATACCTTTGTGTGGACAAATCTCTTTATACAACAGCACAGAAGTTCCGGTCGGGCCCAGGTTGCAACCATTGTTATTAACAAAAAGTGCTTTAATGCAGGGATTCATCATAAGCAAGTTTCAATCTCAAGTCGCAGAGGGCATTCAACACCTGGCTACATGGCTGAAAGAAGGCAGGTTAAAATCTACTGAAACGATGGAACATGGTTTTGAAAAATTGCCGCAAGCGTTGCTAGGATTATTTAAAGGAGACAATACCGGAAAGATGATAGTAGAGGCATAATAGACCGGAACATGAAAATAGAAACCAATGAATAAACTTATTTTAAAGAACACTATAAACGAACTATTTGCGGGTAACAAAGGTTTATTGGCGATGGATGAAAGCAATCCAACATGCAATGAAAGATTTGCCGCCGCCGGCATTCCGCAAACAATTGAGATGAGGCGCCGTTATCGGGAAATGATTGTTACTACACCCGGGTTACATGAAAGTATCGGCGGCGCTATTTTGTTTGATGAAACCATCCGTCAGCAAACCAGGGATGGCATTCCTGTAATAGATGTGCTGGTTAAAAACGGAATCATTCCCGGTATTAAAGTGGATATGGGTACGAAACCAATGGCAGGTTTCATGGACGAAAAAATTACTGAAGGACTGGATGGTTTACGGGAACGTTTGGCTGAATATAAAACGATGGGAGCGCGGTTTGCCAAGTGGCGTGCCGTAATTACTATCGGTAAAGAAATTCCAACAACAGCTTGTATTAAGGCAAATGTTCATGCTTTGGCGCGGTATGCTTCTTTATGCCAGGAAGCGGATATTGTTCCGATTGTAGAACCGGAAGTATTGATGGATGGTAATCATACATTACACAAATGTTTTACGGTAACCGGGCACACCCTTAAGATGCTTTTCCATGAGTTCTATCAATACAAAATAGATTTAAATGGAATGATTTTAAAATCAAATATGATCATGGCCGGAATCGGAAGTACTGAAAAAGATAGTATTGATGAAGTTGCAAAGGCAACTATAAATTGTCTGCTCGAATCCGTTCCGGCAGCGGTGCCTGCCATCGCATTTTTATCCGGTGGGCAATCACCTGAAGATGCTTCATTACATCTGAACGCCATACATACAAATTATAAGAGCCGTTTGCCCTGGATAGTCAGCTTTTCTTTCGGCCGGGCTATTCAGCAACCAGCTATAGAAATATGGGGTGGGGCGGATGCTAACGTAAAGGCGGCTCAGCAGGCTTTATTGTATCGGGCAAACCGTGATAGAGCTGCAGGCCAGGGTAAATATAATGAGATGGAAGAAAGCGCAAAGGCATGAAATATATCATACCGTTTACAGCAACGTTTAAAAAACGGAAAACCTTCAGTTTCAAAGACTGTACGCTTATTTGGGTTAAGAATGAAGAATACAGAAATTTTGGATGGGAAATGAATTTAGCCGAAACAAATGCTTGGCTATTTATAGCCAATGAGTAATATAAATCAGAGCATGCCTGCGAACTATTTCCACATACAGGGTCTGACAAAGGTGCAGGTAGTCAATGCCCGAAATCAATACGGGTATAACCGGTTAACGTATAAAAAAGAACATACATTTTTTGATACTGTAAAAAGCCTGGCTAAAGAACCAATGGTAATTTTATTATCGGTTGCATCGGGTATTTATTTCATAATTGGTGATATGGGCGATGGCATTTTCCTGGCTTCAGCTATCATACTGGTATCGGCAATTTCGTTGTACCAGGACTCGCGCAGCCGCAATGCTTTGGAAAAATTGAAAGATTTTACCCACCCTACCTGCAAGGTTATCCGGGATGGTAAAGTATCTGAAATTAAAAGCGAAGAATTAGTAGTTGGCGACAGCATGATGGTGGAAGAAGGCGCTTCAATCGCTGCCGACGGTGTCATCATACATTCAAATGATTTTTCGGTAAACGAATCCATACTGACCGGCGAATCATTACCGGTTTACAAAGACCAGGCAAAACAAGATAATCTTATCTACCTTGGCACAACGGTGGCGAGCGGATTAGCAATTGCCACTATTACCGCCATAAGCAATGAAACCAAACTCGGAAGAATTGGTAAAAGCCTTGAAAACATTACTGAAGAAAAAACGCCACTGGAATTACAGATCAACAACTTTGTAAAAAAGATGGTGATTGCCGGCGCTATCGTTTTTATGATTGTTTGGGCAATTAATTACTTCCGTTCTTTTAGTTTGTTGGATAGTTTGTTGAAAGCGCTCACCCTTGCCATGAGTATTTTGCCGGAGGAAAGTCCGGTAGCTTTTACCACTTTTAT
>CAXTDO010000305.1:0-7224 GCA_964242315.1 uncultured Flavihumibacter sp. | reverse complement strand
CCAAAATACCCTCGTGGCTGTCACCGACCCCTATCTCATCTTCCGCGAAGATCATACCGTAACTTTCCACACTTCGAATGGTAGCCACTTTCATGGTCATCGCTTCGCCACGAACAGGATGTATAGTGGCACCCACCGGGGCAACAACTACTTTCTGACCTGCCGCTACATTGCTGGCGCCACAAACAATCTGAAGCAATTCCTTACTTCCGGTGTCTACTTTTGTGACCTTTAATTTATCTGCATTGGGATGTTTTTCGCATTCGATGACCTCACCAATGACAAGATCTTTAAGTCCACCGGGAATGGATTCATATTTCGACATGCTTTCTACTTCCAGCCCTATAGATGTTAAAATTTTAGATAACCTTTCCGGCTCAATTTTAACCGGTAAGTATTCACTTAGCCAATTATAACTAATGGTCATTACAGATACTCCTTTCTTATTTGAGGGCTCGAAAATACGAAAATTACCGCTACAGAACAGGTATGAGGTAACTGCTATCGCAGTAGGTATGAAGTTTTTTGAATTCTTGGAATAAGCTTTTTAATATGTCTTATTACAAGCTGTAGTATATTTTAATCCTATAAACTCTGCCTGAAACGGCTACAATTTTTTGAAACCCGGCATCACATTGATAATTTCATTAGCAAGTTATAAAAACAACTGGTCTAAATCTGCCAAACTACACCCTGTTGTTTGATAAACATCACCAAATTTTCCGGCAAGATTCTTTATACACCACCGATGTGGATAACCTGTAAATAAAGGTGCAAAACTTTTGGAAATCGTGGAATAATATGTTAATATAGTGTATAACTACCAACTTCCGGTGGAAAACTTTGTTGATTACTTCATAGTAAATATTAATAAGAGAAAGTTTTTTTTCAGGACGAATAGCAGTTTATATTCGTCGTCCTGATTTTGGAGTTTACAATTCGGTAATATTTACGTAATAATTTGATAACATCAGGCAGCATCGAATAAAAGGAAACGACTTTTAAAAATTATTTTTTAAGCTGAATATGGAAATTACCAATCTTAATAAAGACAGAAAAAACCGTCGCAAGAATTCGCTTGATATGAGCACTATGGTTTATGGTAAAGTGCCTCCCCAGGCAAAAGACCTCGAAGAAGCAGTGCTGGGAGCTATCATGCTGGAGAAAGGCGCTTTTGATGCAGTAGTAGAGATATTAAAACCGGAATGTTTTTATGTAGAAAGCCACCAGCGTATTTACAGGTCAATGCAGGGACCGGCACAGAAAACTCAGCCTATCGATATCCTGACGATAGTGGAAGAATTGAAGCTTAGGGAAGAACTCGACATTGTTGGCGGCCCATACTACGTTACAAAGCTTACCAACGCAGTAGTGTCATCTGCCAATATAGAAGCCCATTCCAGAATTATTCTGCAGAAATTTATTCAAAGAGAGTTAATACGTATCAGCGGTGAAATTATAGGAGATGCCTACGAAGACAGTACCGATGTATTTGACCTGCTGGATGATGCGGAAAGCAAATTGTTTGAAATAACCAACAACCACCTCCGTAAGAATTTTGACAGCATCGACACTATTTTAGTAAAAACGATCCAGCGAATAGAGGATCTGCGGTCGAAAAATGAAGACATCAGCGGTGTGCCTACCGGATTTAAAACTCTCGACAAAATCACGTATGGCTGGCAACCCACCGACTTGATTATTCTGGCTGCACGTCCTTCTGTGGGTAAAACGGCGTTTGCGCTCAATCTTGCCCGTAGTGCCGCCTTACATCCTACTAAACCTACAGGCGTTGGTTTTTTTAGTCTGGAAATGAGTGCAGGACAGCTTGTACAGAGAATTCTGAGCGCCGAAAGCGAAATATGGCTTGAAAAAATTTCGAGAGGTAAGCTGGAAGAGCACGAGATGAAACAACTATATGCCAAAGGAATCCAACATCTTGCTACCGCCCCCATTTTCATCGACGACACTGCCGCTTTAAACATCTTTGAACTGCGAGCAAAATGCCGCCGGCTAAAAAATAAACACAACGTAGGGTTGATCATCATTGATTACCTGCAGTTAATGAGCGGAGCCGGTGAGAACAAGAATGGAAACAGAGAGCAGGAAATCAGCCGTATCTCCCGGGATCTTAAAGGCCTGGCCAAAGAACTGCAGGTTCCCATAATAGCATTAAGCCAGTTGAGCAGGGCCGTAGAATCAAGAAAAGAAGGAAATAAAATGCCTCAGTTGAGTGACCTGCGTGAATCCGGCGCTATTGAACAGGACGCAGATATGGTAATGTTCTTATACCGTCCGGAATACTATGATATTACTGCCAATGAAATGGGAGAAAGTAATAAAGGTGAAACGCATGTACGTATCGCCAAGCATCGTAACGGATCGCTGGAAACCGTCAAGCTTCGGGCGCTGCTTCATATTCAGAAATTTATTGAAGATGATGATGGCAACGGCACCGGTGGTAATTTTCCATCAGGAGGCAACTGGCGGCCGGTAGAAGATGCCGATGGTCCTAAATTATATATCCAGGCCGGTAGTAAAATGAACACAAAGCCGCTGGATGATGATGATACTCCTTTTTAGGTATGAGGTATGGGGTATGAGGTATAAGGTAAAACCCCGAAGGGGTGAAATGATTATAGTAACGGATACACTCAAAAAGCGAACCCTGAAAGGGTGACATATAGCGTTTGAACAGAAAGAATCATCTCACCCCTTCAGGGTTCTGCCTCATACCCCATACCTGATACCTGAAAAGGAGTATTAACTACTTAATCCCATATAAACCTTCAATGTCACTTCCTTATTTTTACCTGGAACACTTTAATAAAAGTGAAGTGCACATTGTTTTGGATGAGGATACATCCAAACACATGGCTCAGGTATTAAGGATGAAAGTTGGTGACGGATTACAGATAACTGATGGTAAAGGAAACTTACATACGGCAGAAATTGTACAGGTTCATAAGAAATCAACTTCAGTAAAAATTTTATCGAGCACTTATAATCCGCCTGCTCAACCTCAGGTTATTATTGCCATTTCGTTAATAAAAAATACTTCCCGTTTTGAATGGTTTCTTGAAAAGGCTACTGAGATAGGCGCCCATCAAATCATTCCGCTTATTTGCGAGAGAACAGAAAAGCATCAGTTTCGTTTAGACAGAATGAAAAGTATCCTGGTGAGCGCTATGTTGCAAAGTCAGCAGTGCTGGCTTCCCATACTATCTGAACCCATTTCCTTCAAAGCACATATCAGTGAATCTGATTATCAGCAGAAATTTATCGCACATTGCCTGGAAACCGATAGACGTTCGCTCAAAGAGGTTGTAACTAATAAAAGCGACGCGATTATTTTAATCGGACCCGAAGGAGATTTCACTCAACATGAAATAGAACTGGCGTTGCAACAAAATTTTTTACCGGTAACATTGGGTGATACCAGGCTGAGAACCGAAACTGCCGGCGTGGTTGCGATTACCCTGTTAAAGAATTATGGTTGATTTTTAACTGGCAGTGTCTGATTTAGTATCCGGAATCTTGTGCTTTATAACGGGTTCTCTTAATTGAACAGGCGGCGCCTGTTTTTTTCGAATCCACATGTTCAACAATTCAACACTAAATGAAAAGGCCATTGCGAAGTAAACGTAGTTTTTTAAATGAAGGTCATGGGCCTTATCGGCATCCCATCCTTCAACAATCAATACTACTCCGATCATTACTAGAAATGACAGGGCAAGCATTTTTAATGTTGGATGCTTATGAATGAAATTGCTGATCTTTTCAGAGAAAAGAAACATAACGATCATCGCAATGATTACAGCTATAATCATTACCTCAATTCTTCTTGCCATGCCCACTGCGGTAATGATGCTATCAAAAGAAAATACCATATCTATCAGTATAATCTGGCCTATGACTGAACCAAAGCTGGAAGGTGCTTTTTTCTCAAACCCTGAGGTGTCTGTTTCTTCGCCTTCCAGTTTTTCGTGAATTTCCTTTACTGTTTTGTAAAGCAGAAAGAATCCGCCTGCAAGCATGATAAGACTTCTGAGATTAAATCCTTTTCCCCATATCTGAAACAACTCTTTATTGCCGTTTTGAACCAGCCATCCCAGACCTATTAAAAGAGCGATGCGCACTGCCATACCTGAAATCATCCAGATCCTCCTGGCTTTAAGCTTCGATGCCTGATCCAGCCGGCCCATGACGATTGAAACAAAAATTACGTTATCAATTCCCAGCACAATTTCTAACAAAGCAAGTGTTAGCAGGCTAATAAAGTTTTCCGCTGTAAATAAGGATTCCATGCTGGTGATTTAGTGGTGGCAAAAATAACATCGTTTATTTAAAAAGGCCAAATGATCTACGGTTGTTTTGCATGTAATGCATGCAATATATTTTTAACTATTGCAGGACCTTCGTAGATAAATCCTGTCCAAACCTGGATTAAAGAGGCTCCCACATCAATTTTTTGCTTTACGTCTGTGGCGTTAAAAATGCCCCCGCTTGCAATAACCGGGATGGTGCCGTTAGACTTTTTGATAATATAATTAATAATTTCAGTGGATTTATTCTGTAAGGGCCTGCCGCTCAGTCCGCCTGCGCCGATTTCAAGTAACCGCAACTGCCCGGTTTGTAAGTTCTCCCTGCTAATGGTAGTATTACTTGCAACAATGCCACCCAGTTGTATTTCAATCGCAAGGTCTATTACATCGTCAAGTTGTCCGACCGTAAGGTCGGGTGCAATTTTTAATAAAAGCGGTTTTGGTTTTGGCTTCAGTAAGTTAAGGGTTTGAAGGTGGGATAGAATTTTTTTTAAAGAATCCTTTTCCTGAAGTTCTCTTAATCCGGGAGTATTGGGGGAGCTAACATTTACAACAAAATAATCAACATAATCAAATAGTTCCCGGAAGCAGGTTTCATAATCTTTCCAGGCATCTGCGTTCGGAGTAGTTTTATTTTTGCCGATATTGCCTCCGATGATAAGCCGTGGTGAATTTGAACGTGGACCGGAAATTATTTGTTGTTTCTCCTGCCATTCCTTTAACCGTGAACAGATCTCCTTCACCCCGTCATTATTAAATCCCATACGGTTAATAAGCGCTTTATCTTTTGGTAACCGGAATAAACGGGGTGTTTCATTTCCTGCCTGGGGTTGCGGTGTAACTGTGCCTATTTCAATATGCCCGAAGCCCAGGGTTTCCAATTCGTTGAGGTACCTGGCATTTTTGTCAAAGCCCGCTGCAAGGCCAACAATATTTTTAAATGGTAATCCAAAAATTTTTTTGGTTAATTGAGCATTTTCAACCTGGTAAGTACCGGCAACTAATTTTTTTGCAAATGGAATAGAACAAATCAGCTTAAGTATATCCATCGAAAAATAGTGAATGCTTTCTGCCGGAAAAAGAAACAGTAATTTTCTAAAAGCTTTATAGATCATTAGTTGCGAAGATAAAGGATTTTAGGTATGAGGTATGGGGTATGGGGTATGAGGTATGAATGATTAATTATTAATGACACTCACATAATTAATCATTAATAATTAACCATTAATAATTCATATCCTATTCCTAACTTTGATTTAAGTTGCATAAACAACTTAATTAACTTTAAAAATCTTGATTATGCAGGAAGCATATATAGTTGCAGGTTTTAGAACTGCAGTTGGAAAAGCAAAAAAGGGAGGGTTTCGTTTTTATCGCCCCGATGACCTGGCGGTTGATGTGATAAAAGGATTGCTGGCATCTGTTCCTCAACTGGAAGCCTCCAGAGTGGATGATCTGATTGTAGGAAACGCAGTTCCTGAAGCGGAGCAGGGGTTACAAATAGGAAGAATGATTTCTGTACGCGCTTTGGGAGTGGATGTACCGGGAATGACGGTAAACCGTTATTGCGCAAGTGGTTTGGAAACCATTGCTATTGCAACGGCAAAGATTCGCAGCGGACAGGCAGAATGCATTGTTGCAGGCGGAACGGAAAGTATGAGCATGGTGCCTACCGCCGGATGGAAAACGGTGCCTGCTTACAGTGTGGCAAGCGAAACGCCTGATTATTACCTGGGAATGGGTTTAACTGCCGAGGCAGTTGCCAAAGAATATCAAATCTCCCGTGAAGCCCAGGATGAATTTTCTTACAACTCCCATCAGAAAGCGATAGACGCTATTAAAAATGGTTATTTCAAATCGGGTATTCTTCCCATTCCTGTTCAGGAAGTATACCTTGATGCCAAAGGAAAAAAACAGCAGAAGACGTTTATAGTGGATACGGATGAGGGTCCGCGAAGCGATACCAGCATAGATGCATTAGCTAAGCTGAAACCGGTTTTTGCTGCCAACGGCAGCGTAACCGCAGGCAACTCATCGCAGACCAGTGACGGAGCAGCTTTTGTGATTGTGATGAGCGAAAGAATGGTGAATGAACTTGGCGTAAAACCTATAGCGCGTTTGGTGAGCTGTGCCAGTGCCGGAGTACATCCGAGGATAATGGGCATTGGTCCTGTTGCAGCTATTCCTAAAGCCCTGAAGCAGGCAGGCATGAATCTTTCTCAAATTAATCTGGTAGAATTAAATGAAGCGTTTGCTTCTCAATCACTGGCTGTAATTCGCGAAGCAGGTCTTGATGCCAGTACAGTTAATATTAATGGCGGAGCAATCGCTATGGGGCATCCGCTCGGATGTACCGGGACTAAATTAACGGTTCAGGTTATCAATGATCTTAAAAGACTTGATAAAAAATATGGCCTGGTTACCGCTTGTGTCGGCGGTGGGCAGGGGATTGCGGGGGTGATAGAAAATATTAACCAGGCTTGAATTTGCTCACACCTCTTTAAAAACTTATACACCTAATACTATTAAAACCAAATTTGGTTTACCTTTTGATCTGTAAGTGTTAATATTTACCCTAATTTGGATAATTACTTAATATTTCTCCTCAAAAGTATTATATGGACAGAAGAGAATTTCTAACTGCAAAACGAAAACCCTCTATAAAGCAACCTGCAAAATCAACGGTATTCAAAACTTCTGTAGCAGGTTTAAATCCTTACACCGGCACCTTCGGAACGGCTGAACTAGTGCACCTGCTCAAACGCACCATGTTCGGAGCGGCAAAAAAAGACATTGATTATTTCACCAACAAGTCTTTAACTGCAGTAGTTGACGAATTGGTGCATCCAACAAGCCCGTTACCATCTCCCCCGGTTAAAGAATATGATCCTACAGGAGC
>CAXTDO010000304.1:0-7232 GCA_964242315.1 uncultured Flavihumibacter sp. | reverse complement strand
TCTGTGCCTTCTGGCGTTAAAAAACTACCAAATATTGGAATGTAATATCTCTTTTCAACATCTCATCCCTGTTAGCCATCTCCCATGCAGTATGAAAGATAAAACGATCTCTTTTTTCCATGAGGTCGAAATTTATTTTATCAACAGTATCGGTAGGACGGTGGTAATCGGCGTGTGTGCCATTAAAGTAAAAAATAATTGGCACTCCCTTGCGCGCAAAATTGTAATGATCGCTCCGGTAATAAATACGTTCCTGATCTTTGGGATCATTGTATTTATAATCAAGCTCCAGATGCGAGTATTTTTTATTGATCATTTCGCTGATCGGCTTAAGATCAGAGCTTAATTTATCATCACCGATAACATAAACATAATTCATAGAATCTCCATAAGTGCGCTTGGGATTTATTCTGCCCACCATATCCGTATTCAGGTCAACACTTGTTTTCTCCAGCGGAAAAATCGGGTGATCGGCATAATATTCCGATCCCCACAGTCCTTCTTCCTCCCCTGAAACAGTCATAAACACTATTGTTCTGCGAGGGCCATTACCATCGGCTTTAGCCTTTGCAAAAGCCGTAGCCATTTGCATAACGGAAACTGTTCCACTGCCATCATCATCGGCACCGTAATAGATAACGCCATTTTTCTTTATACCCAGGTGATCATAGTGAGCTGTAAGAAAAACATATTCATCTTTTTTATCAGAGCCTTCCATTACTGCCAGCACATTGCTGCTGTTGCCTTTTTCATTGCTCACGGATGAGTAATCAAACGTTACATCTTTATTTACAGCAATATGATCCTGTAGAGAGAATGTTTTTGCGCTATCCAGTTTTTGAATTATATTTTTAGCATTGTCACTCCCGAATATTTTTCCGAATACATCATGGGAGATGAATGCATAATTTGTTATAGCATCCGACTCGTTTGAATGCGGCAGGTAAGCATTGGTTACACGTTGCACTTTCGCGGAATTTGAATCAATGTTTACCATTGCTTTTGATATTACAAAAACACCTGCAGCGCCCCTGCTATAAGCTTCGCGTACCTTCCTGGTTAGTGTCCATGGAGGTAGTGATGCGTTACCGGTACTAGTTTTAATATTATTCCCAGATGGCAGGTCGGTAGCCAGTACTACAATAGCGCCTTTAACATCCAGTTGATCATAGTCGTTATACAACGAATCACTAATACCATAACCGCCAAAAATTACTGATCCGGACTTTATCTTTCTGGTTTTGTTGGCCCTGGCACTCATCATGAAGTCTTTGCCAAATAAGTATTCCTGTTTACCAATCTTAATAGTACTGAACACCATACTATCCGATATAAGCGAATATTTTTGTTCGTACGAAGCGCCATTGCCCGGCAGTAAATTCAACGATTTAAAATGGTTTTGTATATACGTCGCTGCTTTTCTCTGGCCTTCGGAGGCGGTTTCCCTTCCCTCCATTTCAGGACCGGCAATTATGCTAAGGTGTTTTTTAAGATCTGATGCGGTTATAATTGCTGCATATTTCTCAGGATTGGTTTGAGCGGTTGCACCGGTAGTAATCACCATCAGCCCCACAGCGGCTATCAATTTCAACATGTATATAGTTTAGTTTTTAGTGTATTGCTATAAGCCGTCAGCTATCAGGAGGAAGCCTCGCTGGCATTGATCTGCTGATAGCTGACGGCCATTTTTAACTCCATTCCTTATTTTCTTCTTTTTTAAGATCTTTCACTACCCTGGCGGATATCCATATACTTATTTCATACAGCAATAATAAAGGAAGGGTAACAATCATCTGACTTACCACATCGGGAGGCGTAATCACCGCTGCGATGATCAGGATAATTACAAAAGCATATTTACGGTTAGATCGAAGAAAAGAAGGGGTTAACAGTCCAACTTTGGAAAAGAAAAAAACCACCAGCGGTAATTGAAAAACGATACCCGATCCCAGAACCAGTGATACGATGTTATCAATGTAATCGCTCACTGTAAAAGTGTTGGCAATAAGCGGATCAAGTGTATAGGAAGCAAAGAAATTTACTGTATAGGGAGCGATCAGATAATAGCCGAAACCAACTCCGAGGAAGAATAATACAGACACCCAAAAGATGACGCCTCTTGTTTTTTGCTGCTCTTTTTCTGTAAGTGCGGGTTTGGTAAAACGCCAGAATTCCCAGAAGATATAAGGGAAAACCACTATAAAGCCACCCACCATGGCTATGGTGAAGCTCATCATAAACTGGCTGCTCATTTCTGTACTGATTAGCTTTAGGCTCACCTCATCAAGACACATAGCTTTTCCCAGGCCAACAGCATGACTTACTTTGCATAACAACCGGTAAGTGATAAAATCTTTATGCGCAGGACCCATTACAATGGTTCGAAAGAAAAAGTCCATGTTTACAAACACTGTAATGCCGCCTACCAGCAGAGCAATTACAGAACGCATGATATGCCAGCGCAATTCTTCCAGGTGATCAATAAACGACATTTCAGCCTTTTCCGGGGAATTCTTAAAGAATTTTGTAAGTGACATTTTATTAGTTAAGGCGGCAAAAATATTATTTATTGTGAATGATCCGCCTGTAATTTACGTGTTAATGCGCTATAACGATTTGTTAATCTGAAAAGCGGAACAAAGTTAATAGTTGAAATCCAGACTGGTATGATGCAATTTGTTATTGAGCTATCAGCTATCAGCAGTTTAGAGCTTAAAATTTTTCCTCCTGACAGCCAAGCGATGATAGCTGAAGAAGAACCATCATTTAAGTATCTTCATTCTTACCATTTCTATTCTGGTATCGCTTACATTCATTATATCGAATTCATAGTCTCCAATAATAATGCGTTCTTTTACTTTAGGAATAGTTTCATGTTTATGAATGATAAAACCCGATAACGTTTCAGATTCAGTAGCAGGCAGGTCCAGCTCATATTTTTCATTCAGATAGTCTAATTCAAGGCGGCCTGAAAAAATATATTCCTCATCAGATAATTTTTTTTCTTCAAAGTCTTCGGTATCGTATTCATCTTTTATTTCTCCGAATATTTCTTCCAGCAGGTCTTCCATGGTTACTATGCCGGCGGTTCCGCCAAATTCATCCACTACCCAGGCAATGCTTTTCCGCTCTTTTGAAAATTTGGAAATCAATCCGGTGGCGCTCATGCTTTCAGGAACGGCAGGAATTGGTAACAGCATGGATTGCACATTTGTAGGATGTTTGAAAAGGTCTAACTGGTGAATATAGCCTAAGATATGATCAATATTTCCCTCATAAACCAGCAACTTACTCAATTGGGTATCTATAAACTTCCGATGTACTGCTTCCATATCAACCGAGATATCTATCCCTACTATTTCCTTGCGTGGCACCAGGCATTTACGGATTTTTACATTAGTAAGCGAAAGTGCATTTTCAAATAACTCGGTATTCAGGTCCTGATTGTCCGGGTGCTGTTCACGGTTCTGCTGAAAAAAATGTTCCAGGTCGGCTTTCGAAAAGGCATCTTTCTTTTCATCCACACGTACATTAAAAAGATACTTAAGAATGCCTTCTGCCACATAAACAAAAGCGCCGGCTACCGGACTAAAAACTTTAAAAAAGAAATTAGTTATGGATGAAACTATTCCATTTAAGATCAGCTCGCTTTTTGCCCGCCAGATTGCCTTTGGAAGAAATTCTCCGAATAATAAGATGATAAAAGTTGACGTAAGGGTTTCAAACAGCAGTCTGATAAAATCAACGTACGGATCAGGGATCTTCTGTATGGTTCTGAGCCATCCCCATATCGGTTGCAGCATTTCGCCCACCAATAAGCCATAAACCACCAGGAAAATATGAAAGCCAATAAGTGTAGCCCCGATGAATTTTGAAGGTTCATCCAGAAAATTAGATAATAAGATACCACTGCGCCGGCCCTGTTTCTTTTTTAATTCTACGGTGAGTTTATTGACGCTTATAAACGCGATTTGAATACCGACAAAAAAACCAACCAATAAAATAGATAAAACGATATAGCCTATAGTGTTCCAGTTGATCATAGCAATACGAATGTAATTAAAAAAATATAAAGCCGGTAAATTTCAAATGGCTGTTTTTATCAGGTATGAGGTATGGGGTATGAGGTATGAGGTGTTTGTCTCGTTCTGAATAAGGAGAAGGAAAGCTCGATGAGCTTTACTTCTCATACCTCATACCTCATACCTGATACCGATCTCAAGAAACTGTTCAACCGCTTTGCTGGCTTCCTTACAGGCCTGTTCCAGATCGTTATTGATGATGGTTTTATGAAAATGATGTTTGAAAGATATTTCATAAGCTGCTTTATTAACCCTGGCGTGAAGTGTTTCCAAACTTTCTGTGCCACGGCTTTCGAGCCGGCGTTTCAGTTCATCTACGGAGGGTGGTTCAATGAACATGGAAAATGAATTTTCCAGGTATTGTTGCTGAACATGGATAGCGCCTTTAACGTCAATGTCAAGAACCGGAACCTGTCCGTTTTGCCAGATACGTGTGAATTCACTTTTCAAAGTGCCATAGTACTTTCCTTCGTATACCATTTCCCATTCTACAAATTCGTTGTCTTTTATTTTTTTATTAAATTCTTCAATGGACATGAAGTAATAATCCAAACCATTCTTTTCATTGTCGCGTGGAAGACGGGTAGCGGCAGATACTGAAAATGCCAGTTGAGGATATTTTTGAAGAAGGAATCTTGTAATAGAAGTTTTCCCTGCGCCGGATGGTGCGGTAAGAATAATGATTTTATTGGGAGGCTGTAATGTCATGAGATGGTGATTGATTACAAAGAAAAGGAAAAATCAGATATGAGGGATCAGGTATGAAGTATGTGGTATGAGGTATGAGGTAAGAATGATTAATTATTAACGGACAGTGATTAATGTAAAAATATTCTGAAATGTAGAAGCTTCCCGTTAATAATTAATCATTAATAATTCATACCTAAACTCTCACGATACTTGCCCCCAGGCTGTTCAGCCGCTTATCGATATACTGGTATCCGCGGTCAATTTGTTCTATATTTTGAATGATGCTTTTACCCGATGCATTTAACGCTGCAATCAGGAGGGCAACACCCGCACGGATATCAGGACTGCTCATGGTTATTCCACGCAGTTGCTGCTCACGGCCAAGACCAATGACAGCGGCACGGTGCGGATCGCATAAGATAATTTGCGCACCCATATCAATCAGCTTGTCAACAAAGAACAACCTGCTTTCAAACATCTTCTGATGCACGAGCACGCTACCTCTGGCCTGGGTGGCAACAACAAGAATGATACTTAGCAGATCCGGCGTGAAACCGGGCCAGGGATGATCGTAGATAGTCAGCACAGATCCATCCATAAAGGTCTGTATTTCGTAAACATCCTGTTCCGGAATATGAATATCGTCGCCGTTGAATTCCATTTGAATGCCCAACTGCCTGAACTTTTCAGGTATCACACCAAGATGTTCAAGACCTGCATTTTTGATGGTAATGTTGCTCTGCGTCATGGCGGCAAGTCCGATGAATGACCCTACTTCAATCATGTCGGGCAACATAGCATGTTCCGTGCCCCCCAGGTAATTTCCGCCTTCAATGATAAGCAGGTTACTGCTGACACCGCTGATTGTTGCTCCCATGCGGATCAGCATTTTGCACAGTTGCTGTATGTAAGGTTCGCAGGCAGCATTATAAATAGTTGTAGTGCCTTCGGCCATCACCGCAGCCATAAGTATGTTTGCCGTACCTGTAACGGAAGGTTCGTCAAGAACCATGAAAGCTCCCTTTAATTTTGAAGTGGTAAGATGAAAAAAACCATCCTCGGAATGATAGTCGAAATTTACTCCCAGTTTCTCGAAGCCTTTAATATGTGTATCAAGGTTTCTTCGGCCAATTTTATCACCACCGGGTTTTGGAATAAATGCTTTTCTAAATCTTGCCAGAAGCGGTCCCGCCAGCATCACCGATCCTCTTAAACGGCCGCTTTTCTTTTTATATGCTTCGCTGTGCAGGTAATCGATATTTACATTATCAGCCTGAAAGATACAGGTATCACGTTTTGGACGTTCTACTGTAACATTCATCTCTTCCAGCAATTCTATTAAAAGATTTACATCCAGGATATCAGGTATATTAGTGATAGTCATTTTTTCCGGCGTTAGCAATACAGCGCTTATAATTTGAAGCGCTTCATTCTTGGCACCCTGCGGAACAATTTCACCCTGTAGTTTTTTGCCTCCTATAACTTCAAAGCATTGAGCCATACGCTACAACTTTACATTTTAGAATATAAAAAACAAACCCCGGCAAACGGTAAGTTACCAGGGTTAATTATGAATGATTAATGATTAATGTTTAATTATTAACGGATAGTGATTAATGTAATAATATCTTGAAATGTAGAAGCTTTCCGTTAATCATTAACCATTAATTAAAATATTAATTATTAACGTATAGTGATTAATGTAGGAATATCCTGAAATGTGAAAGCTTCCCGTTAATCACTAATAATTAATCATTAAAATCGCTTCTTAAATTTATTATTGCCGTTACCGTTATTGTTATTATTGTTCCGGTTAAGTCCGCCACCGCCGTTTCTGTTGTCACGGATGTCGCGATTGTCGCGGCTATCGCGACTGTCATTACTCCTGTTGCTGCGGGGTTGGAATTTTTGATTGCGTTTATTGCGGTAATCACCATAGCTGCCCCTGTTGTCCCTGTCCCTATTCTCATTGGGGCGGTAACTTTTAACATAGGGCGTATTGGTAAATTCCAATTGCCCTTCCGTTAAAATAGACAATTCACTTTGAATAGCATCGTCATGAACGGTTTCTTTATGCCAGTTGTTATAGGCGAGCTTCATGTAATAGGCAACCGCATTGGCAAAGCCATTTCTTTTTTCCGGGTTATCTTCCTTAAGGGCCTTGTTAATGATCAATTCCAGGTTTTTGCCCAGATGTGAAAACCTCGGATATCTTTTAGGATACTTCAACTGCATAGGTCCAGCTTTCAAAGTTTCCCTGGTAGGAATGGGGTAAGGCGAGTCTATAGTCAGCTTAAAATCCGATATCAAAAACAGGTGATCCCAGAGTTTGTGCCTGAAGTCTTCAACATTTTTCAGATGGGGGTTTAAAAAGCCCATCAATTCAATTACGGCGTAGGCATTTTTCTGACGTTTCTCTTCATCCTCAATTGTCATAAGGTATTCGATCATCTTCTGAAT
>CAXTDO010000303.1:0-7260 GCA_964242315.1 uncultured Flavihumibacter sp. | reverse complement strand
ATTAACATCAGTTTTTGCTTCTTCCGACGCAATTCTTCCAATGCTCTTTCCGCCACCTTCTCCTGCTGAACCGGATTGAATGTTATTTGCCTGTTTTATTACGGTATCTAAATTTTGTTGCACTTCCCTTAACGCAAGCACGATTCCACCAGGACCAATGGAAAGGTTTTGTAACCTGGGCAGTAAAAGCAATAACAGTAACGATCCTAATGCCAGCGAAAAAAACATCAGCGCCTGCGCATAACCGTCTTTTATTAACGTGTAAGCCGGTGTTATCTGTAAAGGGGATTGTCCATTTTTCGGGTTTAGAGCTTTATCAGCTATCTGAACCGATTTATCATACATTTCATTTGATTGTATGATAAGAAAAATACCAATTACCGTTAACCCTATAACAGCAAATCCTATAAACCAGTTTAATAATTTGGAGCCTGTTGATTTTTGATTTTGCATATAGAATGGAATATTTAATTTATAAGGCCTTTAGCCGCCTTTCGTATGGCAGTGAAGTTGGCTCTTACATTAAGAAATCCAAACACATTTCCTGAACGCGGATCATATTTAATTTCCAGTGGTATCCAGATATCATTGTAAACACGAATGCGAAGCGTTCCATTTATGGTAAGACTATCTCTTCGTTCTTCATTGTACAAAGTACTGAATGTATGATAATAGGTTCCACTTAGATTAAATTCGATAAGGCTTTTAAGAGTGGTTTTGTTTTTCAATACGAAGTTAAAACCAGGCTCAAAGCTAAAAACACTTCTCTTCAGATCTCTTCCTGTTTTAAGCGAATCATCTATAAATTGCACAGCGGTCTTCAGGTTGAGTTCTATGTCCTTACTTTTCATTTTGTCGATTCCTTTTACCAGGTCTGAGGATAACACGATATTTGAAAACATGAATTTATCTTTATAACTAGTGTCGCTTACAGCAACTGTCCATAAAAGCTTGTTGTTAATTTTATCTTTTACATCCTGGTAAATTTCATCAGTAGTTTTCTTAAAATTAAATTTGGGATCTGCTTTGATTATGCTTAATAACTGATTTAATTTTTTCTCTGCTGCTAACTCTTTTATTTTTTTTTGAAATCCTTCGTCAAGTTGATCAAAATTAATTATACCCCTGGTAAATTCTGTTTTCTGATTTTGCAATTTATTTTGAATTGCAGTGTCACTTCTAAAAGTAGAAATATATTGAGTCAAATCTAAGTTTATAGTAAAGAAATCCTGCAATGTTGAGTCTCTATATATATCCTGTATAAAAATCCGGGATACTGTTTCGTCTCGCCTGTTAATAAGTGCATACTTTATACCGGAAGAAAATCCATTGAATTTATAATTACTGTCCAGTTTAGCCGAAAAAGAAAAATTCAGGTCGCGTAGATGCCGGTACTTGTAATACTGATTGTCTATAAGTAAAAATCGATCAGTTTTTGCCATTACGGCAAAAGGGTTGGTAGTAAACCTCAGTTCTTTATTAGTTCCTGTAAACTTATCAAAGGCCAACTGGAAGAAACTGGCTAAAACGTCTTTGTAATTCCCGGTTGCCAATGAATCGGCATTTAATGGCAGATCTGATTTTGTTTGTGAATAGGTAACAACAATTATATTCATGAACATAACCAGTAATAATAATCTTTTCATTTTTTTAGATTTGGAGTTGAATCAGAGAATGATATATCCTGAAATGATTATTTGTTTACTGAAATTTTCCGGTGTCGACGGGTTTGTAGGTACACTTACTGTAACCGTTGCATCACCGGCACATACACCGTTTATTGAAATAGTGTCTCGTGATTGCACTTCACTAAATTGAATCACCCCGCTTGTGCTGATACTTTGCATATTTATTAAGACGCCATTTCTGAATAACACAGCAGTTAGCTGCCCCAGGCCTGATGTGAAATCAACCTGGATACCAACGGATGATGCTGCGGCATCTGATAGTGCTACCAATGAATGTTTCGTAAACTTGTTAGCCTTTATTGGCTTTACTGGTGCGGCTTTTTTAATTGGCTTTGCCATAAATAATTGTTTGTGCCTACTCTAATCCCTTTTCGGCTTCCGGGTTTAAATTATATGATTGTTGCAATTGACGTTGCATCAAAACTTGTTGTTATGGTGATAATATATGATTGATTCTAACCGCTGTTGGCTGGAACGCAAAATATATGTTGTCTCACAACGCTGAATAAGTTGATAAGGTTAATCCAAAATATAGAACACATACTGGCATAACTTCCCAGTAAAAGGTATTTGTAAAGTTGAATCCACTAAAGTAAATAACCTTTATTTCATGATTGGAATTGGATAAGATATTGTAACCAATGTGGAGATCACATTAAGTATTGAACTTATTAATAAATTCAATATTATTTATCTGGCCTATATTCTATTAAACATCCGTCTGGGTCAGTAAAGCTCAGCATCCCGTCCCGGAGTGTAACCGGGTATGTTATGTATGCGTCATTTGAAGTTGAAATTCTTACAGTGCCTTCCTTTATAATTTCAAAAGTGCCCACGTCCCAAATTGGGTGAAGCATCGAATCACCGGATGCTTCACCCTTATAAATCCCATTTTCCGCGAAGACTATTTTCTCCGGATACTTTTCATTACAATTACTCCTGTCTTTTTTTTGCCATGCACCAATGATATTCATATTATCCTGTTTTTTCTTTCCACGGATCGGCATCCTGCATTTTACAAAGATCACTGCTACACCACCAAAAATTAGAAACAAAAGAATCAACCGGTTTTTACAATTTACATTCAACTTAACAATGCAATTATATTAAACAATAAATAGTGAACTTAATTGTTACTTGTTGACATTTGTTGCTTGTTGCTTATTACGGAAACCGCATCCCGGGCATCGTGTTTATCTTCATCAGACACGCCTTCAAATAATTTGATCGCTTTCTTTGTTTCGCTTGCACTCATTACAGCTTTCTGCTTCATCAAGTTTGCAGCCGCTTTAATATCGCTTTTTCTTTTGCCAAAAGGTTTAGCCAGTCGTTTAGCCTCAATATATGTGTAATATGGCCTCAATACAGGGTTTTGTAAAGCTACATTAATTGCCTCATTTCCTTTGACAAGATGATCACCGGTAATCGCAAGACTTAATAGTGTGTCCGGAGTAGAGAGCACCTTCATAGCGGCCCTGGCGTGAGCATCATCCACCGCAGGCGTAACGTAAACGTTCGCTTCATCTGTTATGGTTACATGTCCGCCTTTCAAGTCCCATGAAACTTCCACTTCAATTGTATAGCTGCCGGAAACTGAAAACAATGCACCTTCAACGCCACGTAATAACGTAAGAGAATCAGTGATCTTTTCACCGGGTTTAAGATTTTTAAGAGGCGTTTCATCAACGCAAATGATAACGGATTTAAATGAACGCACGTTCCCCGTAGGATCTGTTACTTTTCCTGCTATACATCCGTTTTTGATATTCAAATCACCGGGAGCAGGCAGATATTCAGAGGAGATATTCAATAAACTTATTTCTAAACGCACAGGCGCACCTATGGGTAACACATCTTGTAAAGGTGTTACGGTTAACTGCAGCCCTTCCGGAAATTCACTTTCATCATCGGGCGACAATGGATGCACAGAATAGTTTGTACCAAAAGGAACCCCGCCGGGACGTACAAAAATATCAGGCATGTGGCGTAACCTCTTTTGATCGTCCGCAGCATGTGCCCATTTAATATTATCCGGAAACTTAACGGCTGCAGTAGCAGATGCTGCAATAACATCTGTTGTATTCATAATACCCATATCAACAGTATTATGATATAAACCCATGGCGTGACCTATCTCATGTAAGGCCGTTCTGAAATAAGGTGCTGCAGCCGTACCAAAACGCATTCCCTTTACCTTTCCCCAGATATTGTCATTAGGGATAATCCAATTGGAAGCAATGCCTATCCCTTCCCTTGGAACATTATTCGAATCGGTAGAACCGGCGTCATACATTATACCGCGTGGTGTAGAGTCGATTAAGTTAACGGCAAGTATATGATACCGCCATTCAGAATCAAGATCTGCCGAATCTCTCCATTTCATCATCCCGGCATGCATTTCACCATCGCTCCATGAATCTCCGCTTACTTCTGCTACATTGTTATTACTTTCAATAACATTTATTTTCCAATCAACCTGGTCGAATACTGATTGCCATGTATGTCCTGAACCACTTATTACGGGAGCTTCAGAATCTTTCACCCTGTCAATTTCCACAATTACGGAACGAACATATTTCGATACCCATCCCATGGTTAAATTTCCCACTATTGTTCCAGCCGGATTCTTGACGGCTCCAATCAGGTAGCTAGCTCCCGACGGATACCCTGCAGGTGCGGTAGCAAATGACACTTCAGCTTTAAAAACGCCTTCGTTCGACCCCATCGGCGTAGCGCTGGCTCCGTTGAATCTCCACATTTCAAAGCCTAATGTAAACGACTTTGATAAGCTGATCGATTCTAAAATTTGCGTAATTTTTAAATAATACCGGTAGTTAGCCCGTGAAAAAACAGGAACTCCATTTGCCGGATTGGGCTCACCAAATAATGAAAGCGCATTGTCGTTAGGTTGAAATATTTCGGGATCTTTTATAACTTTCGCTTTTGGCCATACGGTAAATGGTTTATGATAATACAAATCTCCGCTGGCAATAGTATTGGTTCCTACCTTCTGAACACGAATAGTGCCATCGTAATGATAAATAGTTCCGACCGGTGTAAAATTCACCAGGTAACAACCCTGATTAAGGCTGTAAAATGTAGGCAAGGTAAGATCCTGAAGTTTTTTTATCTGATCGTCAGACAAAAATTTAAGCTGATCGGAAACCACCGTGGTATGTTCTATCGTTTCCGGTAGTGGTGGGAATTTTGTTGAGTCATCTATTCCTTTTCTGTTAAATCCATTGAATGTTGATGTAGTTACCGGAGTAGCCGGACTTGTGACTTTAGCGCCGGAGCCGTTTGTGTTACTCATATAATAAATTTTATTAAGGGAAAGGTTAGAGGCTTTTGCATTTGTGCTCTTACAAATGTATCGCTGTACCAGTCACCAATAAAATGGGAAAAAGGCTTAATTGCAACGGGAAATTTCCCGTATTTATATAAAGCGAATTATTACATATTACAGAATAATTCACCCCCATCTTAAAACAAATACATATGGCAGCGAAAAATCACATGCTTATTAGTGGAAAGGATGTCAAAAATCCTGATGCCCGTTTAACTATTAACCTGGCGGATGATTTTAAGGAAGTCAGGGGTTTTGGGAAGCCTGTAACCCGGGCAAGGGCCAAAGAAATGGCAGAAGACTATTTTAAAGATATCGAAGCTTCAGAAGTAGTAATTCAGGAAATAGAGAGTAACGCGGCTTACGCCAAACTCAAGAAAATGCCTGAGTTTAAACAGTTAAAAAATTTAATTGATCCGGAAACGCAAACTGTTTCAGGTGTTTTTGGAAAAGAAATAATTTTACAGATTTTGTCGATGAGAAACTGCGAAGGCATAAGATATATTATTGGAAAAGACCAGGGAAAAAACACAGTTATTCTTATAGGTGTTAAAGAAGTTGAAGAAGGTACGGCATCAACAGATGAACAGGATACTCCCAAAGTGCGTTCTGCCCCGGTAGAATTGAAAAGCCCAACTTCTACCCGCGACGTTCCTATTGATGCGGAAGTGCATCAATCCAGTTTAAATGTAACTAAAGTCAGGGAAATGTTTCATGGTGGTGATGCAGGTGATACCAGTACCACTCAAAGCAGAATTGATATATTATTCGGAACTTATTAACCTGTATGTCAACACCGCTTGAAATTGTATCAGAAACTTTATATTTTATCATTTATATTATATGCCTGTGCTTCTGTTTCAAAGCAGGCGATACCAACATACAAGGTCTAACATATATCCGTATCATGCTTTGTTGCGGGTTCCTTACAGAAGTGGCAGTTTTAATTTTTAAAACATATCACTTCAATGAAAACCGGCTCTATTATGTATATATTCCTGTTGAGTATTGCCTGTTGGTTTTTTTTTATGCAGAGAATACGAGTAAGAAATTATTGAAATCTATTTTGCATTTTTCCATTGTTGCATATTTAGCAATATGTTATCTGTTTATATCTTTCGATGGTGACGTTGCAGTGTATCCTGCATCAATTTATAATTCAAGCTGTTTTTTAAACACTGTTTGGATAACCATACTTTTCTTTGATTTTGAAAATAAAGAAGATATACCTATCACCAGGCTTCCATTATTTTGGATTTACACTGGTCTTCTTATATTTTACGCCGGAATTTTCTTTTTTAACGGAGCGTATAATTATTTCGTGAAAAACGACTTCGATTTAGCAAAAAAATTGCGTCTTTACATTAATACCGGACTGAATTATGTATTATATTCGGTGCTAACCTATAGTTTCTTATGTTCGAAGAAGAACACAAAAAAGTATTGTTAACAGTTATAGTAAGCGGAGTATTATTAAGTCTTTTTTTAGTTACTGTTTTTATACTTTCAGTTATCAGGTATAAACGAAGAATAGCGGAAGACTTAAAGGAAAAATTAGCCATGAAGAAAAGTTTTGAACAAGCGCTACTACAATCACAAATTGAAGTTCAGGAATCCACGCTTTCCACATTAAGCAAAGATTTACATGATAATATCGGCCAGCTTTTAAGCACCGTAAAAGTGTTATTAGGAATCACAGAACGCAATTTGACGAGTCCTCCTGACACCTTACTGACGGCGAATGCAACCGTGGGTCAGGCTATAAATGAACTGCGCTCGCTATCGAAGTCATTAGACAAAGAATGGCTGGAACAATTTAACCTGATAGAAAACCTTTCGAATGAAGTTAACAGGCTCAATTCTGTAGACAGTGTAAAACTTAAATTACACAATGAAAAAAAGGTCATGCTGCAGGCCGACAAACAGATTATCTTATTTAGAATCGTTCAGGAAGCAATTCAAAATGCGCTTAAACATGCATCCGCCAAAAATATCCTGATAAGCGTTGAAATACTTAACGATATATTAGTTACATCCGTAAAAGATGATGGAAAAGGGTTCGAAAAATATCTTAAACCAGACGGGGTTGGCATTATAAATATGAAACACCGGGCTAAATTACTAGGCGGATCAATAGAGTGGTGCAACAGTAACCCCGGTTGCGAAGTTGTGATTACATTACCTGTTAAACCAGATGAAATATGAAAATATCAATAGGTATTGTAG